>JAPUJX010000318.1 GCA_027295975.1 Gammaproteobacteria bacterium | reverse complement strand
GCGAAGAGGTGGTTTTCGAGAATTTGAGCGCCGAAATTCGCGGCGTGTTTGTGCACGCTCCCGCCGGGGTGGTCTGGCGTCGAGAGGACAACACCAGCCGGTTCGTCGGCAATTTATCGGCGCGTAACCTTGCCGAGGTTTTGCCTTTGTGGGATTACGCGCCGTCTCTGGAGACGAACATGGCAACCTTGAGCGGTGATTTCAGTTGGGCGGGTTCGCCTCCCAACGTGGAATTGGAGCGGCTTATCGGCAGCGCGGAGATTCACGCCGAAAACGGCCGGTTTCTCGATGTCGAAAGTGGCCAGGGTGCTCAACGGATATTCAGCTTGATAAATTTTGGTGCGATTACCAAGCGCCTCGGCGGGGATTTCTCCGATGTTACGGGCAAGGGGGTCAGCTTCGACACTCTGGACACCAGCGTGAGGTTGACCGAGGGCCGACTGGATTTCGTAGAGCCCATGGAAGTGCGCAGTACGGGTTCGGATTTCAAAATTGCCGGGACGGTAGATCTGGTTGATGGGATGCTCGACAATGAGATGATCGTAACCTTACCGGTCAGCAAGAATATGCCCTGGTACGCGGCTTTTATCAGCCTGGGCAACCCACTCGCTGGTCTTGCGGTGCTTGCAGGAGAACGGGTGTTACGAGGACCGCTGGAACAGTTCAGCAGCGCCAAATACGCGATCAGCGGAACCCTGGACGATCCGCAGGTCGAATTTGTCAGTATTTTCGACACCTCCACGCGCGATCCGGAAATGCTCGATGGAGCGATTCCGGCAGCAACGAAGGTGAAAAGTTCTCAACTCGAGCCAGAAGCGGACGGGAACGGGGACGGCACATAGGAATGGAATTGCTTCATGAGTGACATGTTAGAGGAGGTACGGCAGCAACTCTGGGAACCCGCCGGCCTGGATGCGCAGGTGGTGGACAAACTTCTGGGAAGGCTGTCGAATCGAGCCATCGACATAGGGGAACTTTTCTTTCAACACCAACGGTCGGAGTCCTGGACGCTGGAGGACGAAATTGTCAAAGAGGGCAGTTTCAGCGTCGACCGGGGAGTTGGCGTACGGGCGATCAGCGGTGAGAAGACGGGGTTTGCTTACACCGAAGACATCAATTTGAGCACACTTGCCAGTGCAACCGAAGCGGCGCGGTCCATCGCCCGTCAAGGGCAGAATCGGCAGGTTGCAGAACGGCGGCTGGTAAACGTAGATCGCATTTACCCCGCTGGCGACCCCATTGGGTCCCTCCCTGAAAAAGCCAAGGTGGACCTGTTGCAACGCATCGATCGGGCTGCCCGTGCAGAAGATCCGCGCGTCAAGGAAGTTTCCGTTCACCTGTCGGCGAGCCACGATTCCATGTTGGTGGTAGCTTCCGACGGTACCCTCGGTGCCGATATGAGACCCCTGGTGCGCCTGGACGTGTCGGTCATAGTCGAGTACCAGGGCAGACGCGAACGCGGTTTTGCCGGGGGTGGCGGGCGCGGCCCGTTGGGCCGGGTGGCTGACGATGATTTTGCGATGGGCCTGGCCAAGGAAGCCGTGCGCACCGCGCTGGTGAATCTCGAGGCGTCATCAGCACCGGCGGGAGCCATGACGGTGGTACTCGGTCCGGGCTGGCCGGGCGTGTTGCTGCACGAGGCGGTGGGTCATGGCCTTGAAGGTGATTTCAATCGCAAGGGTAGCTCCGCGTTTGCCAACAGGATTGGCGAGCAGGTTGCATCACCCCTGTGCACGGTCGTTGATGATGGCTCGATCAACGGTCGGCGCGGATCTCTGAGCCTGGACGACGAAGGGACCGTGAGTCAGGAAACCGTACTCATCGAAAACGGGATATTGCGTGGCTACTTGCAGGATAAGTTGAATGCCCGGTTGATGAATACCCAGAGCACCGGCAATGGGCGTCGCCAGTCGTATGCCTATCTGCCGATGCCGCGGATGACCAATACCTTCATGCGAGCGGGCAAACACGTTCCGGAAGAGATCATCGAAAGTGTCCAGAAAGGAATATACGCGGTAAATTTTGGCGGCGGTCAGGTCGACATCACTTCGGGGCGATTCGTCTTTTCCGCTACCGAGGCTTACCTCATCGAGAATGGCCGAGTTACCCGGCCCATCAAAGGGGCGACGCTGATTGGCAGTGGTCCCGAGGTAATGACCAGAATATCGATGGTTGGTAACGATCTGAAGCTCGACGAAGGTGTTGGAGTGTGCGGTAAGGATGGCCAGACGATTCCAGTTGGCGTTGGTCAACCCACGCTGAAAATCGACGAGGTCACGGTTGGCGGCACGCAAGCGTGAGCGGGTTGGCGGCACACCCGCTCATACGTTCGTCAATCGTCTGTTGGTGAAGCGCTTTGATGCGCTTCGCGTAGGAAGCGAAACAACGCCCGTGCGCTGGCGCGTCGTTGTTGGTCGTCCTTGCCACGGTGTACGTGTCGAATGTGATGTCGCAGCGCCTGGCGATCCACGGTGGGATGCTCGTGGAGATATTCGGTGAGTGAAGTGGGTTCCTCGATGAGACGGTCGCGCCAGTGTTCGATCTGGTGGAACTCGTATTGGGCCAGAGCCGAGGTGCCGTTTATTCGCGCGAGGGCAAGTTCGATACTTTCGGTATCTTCTTCCCGCACGAGTTTCCCGATGAATTGCAGTTGGCGGCGCTTGGCTTCGTTGGAAGGAAATCGTTGATAATCGTGAATCGCGTTGTGCAACGCTTGCGACGCGGGCATGGTGGCGAGTTGAGCGGCGTTGAGCTCAGTGAGCGAACGACCGAGTTGCTGCATTTGCGTTGCTCGTCGTTTTCGTTCGGATTTGCTTAATTGCGCCTCGCCGTCCATGAGCATAGAGCCTAAAGCAGCACTCGATGCTGCTCAAGCCAACGGGAAACGAAAAACCAATATCGCGACCGTGATGAATTGACGGCGGCTACGAAGGAAATCTAACAATATGACGGACGAAAGGTTGGCGAAGGATATACCAACTGGTTCAATCGACCTGCGCGAGAGTACTTCGGTGCTCGAGAAGTTGGTTGCCGATATCCTGGCAGAGGCCGACAAGCAGAAGGCGAGCGCTGCGGAGGTTTCGGTGAGCGAAGAGGTGGGCCTGTCCGTGACGGTCCGCAAAGGCGAGCTCGAAACGGTCGAATTCAACCGGGACCGGGGGTTCGGCATCACCGTCTACTTCGGCAACAGGAAAGGGTCTGCAAGCACTTCTGACAGCAGTCGCGGGGCAATTGCTCAAACCGTGCGGGCGGCGGCCAACATCGCGCGGTATACCCAGGAAGATACCTGCAATGGGCTGGCCGACCGGGAATTGATGCCGAAGACGTTGCCTGATCTCGATCTCTACCACCCGTGGAATACGGATGCCCGGGCAGCCGAAAAGCTGGCACGGGAATGTGAATCCGCAGGGTTGAACCACGACCGGAGGATTGTGAACTCAGACGGCGCGCAAGTCAGCACCCAGCAGGCGAGTCGGGTGTATGGGAACAGTCACGGATTTATCGGCCATTATCTCGGCACACGACATGGGATTAGCTGCGTGTTGATTGCGGAGGATGACAACGGCATGCAACGTGATCATTGGTATACCACGGCACGCGATTCGTCGTTGCTCGAGTCTCCGGAAGCTGTTGGAGCACAAGCCGGTAAACGCAGCGTCGCCCGGTTGTCACCTCGCAAAATTACCACCGGGCGTTTTCCGGTGCTTTTCTCCGCGCAAATGAGCGCCGGGCTTGTCGGCCATTTCCTTGCGGCGGTGAGTGGCGGGGCACTTTATCGCAAGGCGTCGTTTCTGCTGGATTCCCTTGGAACTTCGGTGATGAGTGATCATCTGAACCTCATCGAAGAGCCGCATTTACCAAAACAGATCGGCAGTACCGGGTTCGATGGCGACGGTGTGGCTACCTGGGACAAAAATTTCGTAGCCGATGGGATCGTTGCAAACTACGTGTTGTCGAGCTACTCCGCGCGCCGGTTGGGTATGGAAACCACCGGCAACGCCGGTGGTGTTTTCAACATCACCCTCAAAGGTGACGAAAAGCCGTTTGCGGAACTGTTGGCAGACATGGGCGAAGGTCTCTACGTTACCGAATTGATGGGCCAGGGTGTAAACAGCGTCACCGGCGACTACTCTCGCGGCGCTTCAGGTTTCTGGGTCGAAAATGGGGAGCTCGCCTACCCGGTGGATGGGTTTACGATCGCGTCTAATCTCAAAGACATGTTGAGGGATATCCGGAAGCTGGGCGACGACCTGGATCTGCGCGGCAATGTCCGTACCCCCAGCGTGCTGCTCGGCTCGATGACCGTCGCCAGTAACTAGGTTCCCTAGAATAAAAGCGCTCAGGCATATGCCCATGTCGCCAGCCCGAGAAAGGTAAAAAACCCCGTCACGTCGGTGATGGTTGTGAGAACGACGCCGCCGGCGAGCGCCGGATCGATGCGCATCGCATTCAGGAGGCTCGGTAGCAGGCTGCCTGCAACCGCCGCTACGATCAGGTTTATCACCATGGCGATTGCGATTACCGCGCCAAGCAGGAGGTCATTGAAGGCGAACGCGGCAACCGCCGCTACCAGGCTCGCAAGTAGCAGGCCGTTCAGTACGGCAACCCAAAATTCGTGGTTGAGAAGGTAACCCAGATTGGCTCTGCCGAGCTGGCCGACTGCTATGCCGCGGATCACCAGCGTTAACGTCTGGGTGCCCGCAATACCACCCATACTGGCGACAATGGGCATGAGTACGGCGAGGGCGACGACTTTTGAGATGGTCTGTTCGAAGATATTGATGACCGCGGCCGCCATGAAAGCCGTCATCAGATTGATACCAAGCCACAGGAAACGGCTGCGAGCCGACTTCAGAATAGGTGCGAAGGTATCCTCATCGAGATCGAGACCGGCACGCGCGAGTACGGCTTCGTCGGCGTCCTCGATGATGACGTCAACGACATCGTCGATGGTGATTCGACCGAGGAGTTTACCTTCGTCGTTTACGACCGGCGCCGATATGAGGTCTAGTTCCGAAAAAATTCTGGCAACCTCGGTGTCACTCATATCCACGGGTAATGCCTCGGCTTCCGAGTCCATCACCTCACGTACGGTGACCGAAGGGTCGCTGGTCAACAGCTTTGCGAGCGGCAGCATACCGGCGTATTCGTCGCGGCTGTTAACCACGATGAGGGCATCGGTTGCCTCAGGGAGGACTTTGCGAAAGCGCAGATACCGTAAGACGATCTCTAATGCGTGGCGGGGGCGCACGGTGATCGTATCGGTATTCATCAAACCACCAGCGCTGTCCTCGGGATAAGACAACACCGCCTCTACCCTGGACCGGTCGCTGCTGTTCATGTTGGCCAGCACCTGATCGGAAATGGTCCTGGGCAGCTGTTGCAGAATATCCGCAAAATCGTCGGTATCAAGCGTGTCGGCGGCGGCGACGAGCTGGTCGGTGTTCATGGATTCGAGAAAATCGCCGAGGACATCCTCGCCGAGGTACTGCAGCACCTGGTTTTCATTGGCCTCGTCCATGAGCTCCCAGAGAACGCGCCGCATTTTGGGCGGAGTCGACTCGAGCAGGTTCGCTATTTCTGGCGGACGCAGGGAGGCCAACAGAAATCTCGCCTCGTCCAGGGCGCCGCTGTCGTAGGATCGGATTACTTCGCTGAGTTGGTCCTGAAAGAGCATGCGCGCCTCGAGCCTCTGGCGCGCGCAGATTACCGAGTTGCGCAGGCGGTTGCTAGCCAGACCTCCCTGGATCTCTGCTCAATCGTCTCTTTCTCCGAAGCCATCATCCACCAGATCCTTCAAGACGGCGAAGGCTTGCTCTTCATCTGCTCCGGTGACACGCAGGCCGATCTCGCTACCCATGGGAGCCGCCAGCAACATGACACTCATGATGCTCTTGCCATCAACGGTCTCACCTTCTCTGGTGAGGGAGATTTCACTCGAAAAGGTCTTGGAGAGATTTACGAACTTACCAGCGGCACGGGCATGGAGCCCGAGTCGGTTGACAATGGTCAAGGTGGTTTCCAGCAAAACGTCTCCTATCCTGTTCAGATTACAGACCCTCTAACGTTCCAACCTGCTAAATCATCTGGCGGTGGCGCACCAGCACGTTGGGCATTGACCGTTGAAAATGTTTGCCTAGCCTCTGGGCCATATAAACACTGCGATGCTGACCACCGGTGCAGCCTATGGCCACGGTCATGTAGATACGATGATTATGTTCGAACCTAGGAAGCCAGCTTTCGAGATACCCCTTGATGTCATGGAACATCTCGATGACGAGGGGTTGTCTTTCCAGATATTCTATTACCTCGGCGTCTACTCCCGTCAGCGGGCGTAGCGCTTCTTCCCAGTACGGATTGGGTAAACAACGGATATCGAAAACCAGATCCGCATCTACCGGTACGCCGAATTTGAAACCGAAGGAACGGAACAACAGTGACAACCCCGCGGCGGTGGCTTTCAGCACGCGAGATTCGATGAGTTCCACGAGCTGTGATCCACCCAGCAAAGTCGTATCGATTTTCAGATCGGACAGCTCCGAGATGGTGTCGAGAAGAGCATGTTCCGTCTCGATGGCCTGGCGCAAATCGGTGCTCGAGTTTGTCAAAGGGTGGCGGCGGCGCGTTTCGCTGAAACGCTTCACCAGGGTTGGCGACAGCGCATCCAGATAAATCACCTGACAGCTCAGATCGAGTTTGTTGAGAGACTCGAGGATCTCGGGGAACCGCTCCAGGTCTGTGGTTCTTGCGTCGATGCAGACCGCAATGTTGGTCTGACTTTGCATCGGGTCGTTGAGTGCGTTGTCCACCAGAGATTGCAGCAGGCTCGCGGGGAAGTTGTCGATACAATTGAATCCGGCGTCTTCCAGCGCTTTCAGGGCGGTGCTCTTTCCGGACCCCGAGCGTCCGCTAATGATGATGAGTTTCATGCGGCCAGGCTGTTGATAAGCCCGATCAGTTCTTCATAGAGTTCCATGGAACTGCGTGCGCGGCGAAACCGCGCGCGGTTTTCAGGCTCGCCGAATATCCGTGCCAGGTTCGCCAGCACTTCGAGGTGTGCATGTTTTTCTTCCGGTGGAACAACGAGCACAAACAGAAGGTCAACGGGTTTTCCATCCGGGGCGTCGAAGTCAACGGGTTCGTCAAGCTTGAGGAAGGCGGCGCTGATCTCGTCACAGTCGATTCTGCAGTGTGGTATCGCTACCCCATCGCCAAGGCCGGTACTGCCGAGGCGCTCCCGAGCCAGGAGTTCATCGAATAGGGTGCGGCCTGACAGGTGCTCATTGCCCTCACAGAGAAGATCGCTAACCGCTTCCAGAACGCGTTTGCGGCTTCGCGCTGAAACGTTGGTACGGGTGCGATCCTGGGTGATGATGTGGGTAATATCGGTCATGAGTCGTCTGGGAAAAATGTCAGTGCCGTCCCCGGTGATGCCGGTTTATGACTTTCTCTTTGTGTTTGATTAATTGTCTGTCCAGCTTGTCGGCGAGTTTGTCAATAGCCGTGTAAAGGTCCTCGCAATCAGCGTCGGCAAATAGTTCCGCACCGCTTATATGTATGGTCGCTTCTGCGCGTTGCTGCAGCTTCTTGACGCTGAGGACAACGTGAACGTTGGTGATGTGGTCGTAGTGGCGTTCCAGTTTCTCGAGCTTCCCGATGACGTAACTCTTGAGTGCGTCAGTCACATCCATATGAAGTCCGGAGATGCTGAGCTGCATAAAGTACCTCCTAGTCGTGACGGCCGGTCAAACTAGTCGCTTGCGTTCATTGGACGGTGGGATAGCCATGGATTCGCGGTATTTGGCTACCGTGCGTCTCGCAACCTTGATGTTTTGTTCGGCCAGTATTGCTGCGATTGAATTGTCACTCAATGGTTTTCTGGGGTTTTCATCTGTTATGAGCTTCTTGATCACGGCGCGGATCGCGGTGCTGGAAACCTCTCCACCGCTGGTTGTCCCAACGTGGCTCGAAAAGAAGTATTTCAGCTCGAAAATACCACGCGGGGTGTGCATGTACTTTCGGCTGGTAATCCTTGAGATGGTGGACTCGTGCATCTCCACCGCCTCGGCGATATCGTGAAGAACGAGCGGTTTCATCGCTTCTTCGCCGTACTCCAGAAATCCTCTCTGGTGTTCGACGATTTTGGTTGCCACCTTGAGCAACGTCTCGTTCCGGCTTTGCAGGCTCTTCAGAAACCAGCGCGCTTCTTGCAGGTTGTTTTTCAGAAACGTGTTGTCAGAACTACTATCGGCGCGGCGCACCATATTTGCATAACTATCGTTGATGCGTAGTTTCGGAGTGGCTTCGCCGTTCAACTCCACCACCCAGCGTCCATTGTTCTTGTGAACCGTCACGTCGGGGATGATGTACTCGGGTGCATCGCTGGCGATTGTCGTGCCCGGCCGGGGATTGAGGGACTGGACCAGCCGTATGACACAGGCAAGATCCTCTTCGGACAATTTGGTTTTGCGCTTCAACGTGGCAAAATCCCTCGAGGCGAGAAGATCCAAATGATTTTGGACCACCTCCAACGCCTCGCAGCGCCAGGGAATCTGGCTTGTGAGGGCCAAGAGTTGCAGCGACAAACATTCGCTGAGATCTCGAGCGGCAATACCGGTCGGATCAAAATGTTGGATTCGTTTCAGGACCGCGATCACCTCATCCTGCTCGATTTCGACGCCATCGTCAGCACCGTGGTCGTCCGCAAAAGAAGCAAGACTTTCCGTGAGTTCCTCGACCGTGAGAGTGAGCATTCCGTCGCCGTCGACGGCATCGATGATCGCCGTGGCGATTATCTGATCTATCTCGGACATGGGCGTCAGATTGAGTTGCCAGAGTAGATGATCCTGCAATGTCTCGGAGGTGCCGTTGGTGGCTTCGATATCCCAATCTCCCCCGTCGGAGTTATGGGAGGTGGGCATGGATGACGTTGGCTGGTAGATGTCGTCCCAACTCGTATCTACCGGTAGATCATCGGGAATGGGTTGCTCGAATTCGCTGTCAAGACTTTTTGCCGCATCTTCGGGCTCGTTATCGGATGACGGGCTGGGAAGGGGCTCCGGTTCCGGGGATCCAGAGTTGGATTCTGCCAGCAGTTCCGTTTCGCTCGAGGTCTCCTCCTCTTCGAGTTCGAGCATCGGATTTGACTCCAGGGTCTGCTGAATTTCCTGTTGCAGATCCAGGGTCGATAGCTGCAAGAGGCGGATCGCCTGTTGCAGCTGGGGGGTCATGGCGAGCTGCTGTCCAAGCTTCAGGGTGAGGGTTTGTTTCATGATGATGGACCAACGAGTGGGTTTACGTGGTCCTCCTTGTCTCCCTTTAGAGCGGCTTAATCGTCAGATGAGGTGCACTGACTTTATAGTTTGAATCCTTTTCCAAGATACACGTTTTTAACGGTCTCATTGCGTAGTATGGTCCCAGGCGAGCCTTCTGCAATGATGTAGCCCTCATTGACGATGTAGGCCCGATCACAAATATCAAGAGTCTCCCGCACGTTGTGGTCGGTGATCAGCACGCCGATTCGGCGTGCTGCCAGGTTGCGAATCTCCTTTTTGATATCCGCCAGCGAAATCGGATCGACCCCAGCGAACGGTTCGTCGAGCAACATGAACCGTGGTTTCGTCGCGAGTGCCCGGGCGATCTCCAGTCGGCGGCGTTCGCCGCCGGACAAGCGTTCGCCGAGTGACTTACGTACCCCGTGCAGATTGAATTCACCCAGCAGTTCCTCGAGTAAGACTTCACGCTCCGAACGGCTCGTATCGGGACGCAATTCCAGGATGGCCCGCAAGTTGTTTTCGGTGCTGAGCTTGCGGAAAACGCTGGCTTCCTGGGGTAGGTATCCGATCCCGGCGCGGGCGCGGATATGCATGGCCGCCCGGGTCAGCCGACGTTCGTCGAGACGGATGTCTCCAGCGTCCGCCTGCAACAATCCAACGATCATGTAAAAACAGGTGGTCTTACCCGCGCCGTTGGGGCCCAGAAGCCCGACGATCTCTCCGCTCGAGACCTTCAGACTGACGCTCCCGACAACGAGCCTGTTGCCGTACTGTTTGCGCAGTGAATTCACCTCCAGGGTAGAGTTCTTGAACTCGGTGGGATTCACTCCGATAGATCGCCGGATTCCAGCACCATGCGGACCCTGCCTTCACCCTCTGCTTGTGCATCTACCTTGCCGGCCACGATGTCGTATCTGATGTGGTCCCCGGTGATCTCGTTCCCTTCCTGGGTAAGGAAGGCGTTGCCACGCAGGTCCAGCCGTTCCTCCAGGGTGTGGTAAACGATTATATTGGCGTCCGCCTCGACCCGGGCCTCGTTCTCCTCGAGTTGTTGCTGGTAGTGGGCTGGACTGCCGGACGCTGTGATGCGAACGACCTTTTTGTTGCGGTACTCCACTACCATTTTGTCGGCGGTGACTCGCAGCGAGCCCTGATCGACCCTCACAGAGCCGCGATAAGTCCCCCGTTGGGCCTGCTGATCAATTTCGAGGAAGTCCGCTTGAATGTGAATGGGCTGGGCGGCGTCCTCCGTCAGCGCAACCCCACGAGCGCAGAACAGGAGACCCGTGCAGAACAGCAGACGACCGATGCCGGTGGTAAAACGGGATGTGGGTGAAACGTTTATTTGAACTGTCCTGGAAGCACGATCGTATGGACTCGTTGTTGGGCTGTAGACGAAAGTTTAATCAAGCCGCGCTCGAGGTAGGCTTCGAGCCCGACAGCCCGGGTGCGGCCGACCTGGGTATCGATCATAACATCTTGGTCGGTTTCCGCGTATTGACGATCGGGATAAAGATCGAGGGATGCTCCATGGAGATTCATGTAACGGCCGTCCGCGAATTCCTGACGTACGGTCACCAACTCCCGCAGCTGCACAACTTCCTCTGCGTCGCCTGACCGCGTGGAGTTTTGGCGGATGTTGCCGCGAACCGAAGCGAGATGCCATGGGGGATTTTCAAGGCTGTAAAGGGTCAATTCGGGGGCCAGCAATCGCGTCACTTTTTCGGGTTCGAAATGACGGATCTCCCGGGCGGCGAGCCGATATTTGAGAGCACCATCTTTGCGAAACTGAGTGATGATTGCCTCTTCCATATAAAGATCCGGCTCGTCGGCCAATTCGGCGGGTAAAACCTGTCTTCCCGGCCCCTCGTCAAACCGTCCGGCGAGAAACCAGATACCGGCAACAACCCCGGCCAGTGCCAGCATGGACCAGAAAGATCTCGTAGGTCGATTGCGCGCATGGTTGTCCGACGATTCATTCACAAACGATGTGCTCAGTCGTATTTCCAGAGTCCTTTGCCGGAAAGGATCAACTGACAGACCTCTCGGGCCACCCCGCCGCCGCCGTGCGCCTGGGTCACATAGTGGGCGTGTGCGATGGCCGTTGGATGTCCATCGGGCACGCAGATGGCGAGCCCCACCCGATCGAACAGGACGATATCGGCGAGATCGTCTCCAACGTGGGCAACGGCGTCGATTTCGATCGAGAGCGCCGTGGTGATTGCGTCAAGGGCATCGCGTTTATTATCAGAACCCTGGTACAGGTATTTGATGCCCAGCTCCGTGGCTCGTCGATCAACCATGGCGGAGCGCCTACCGGTGATGATGGCAACCTCCACTCCGTTTTCACGCATTAGCTTGATGGCGCTGCCGTCCTGGACGTGAAAAGCCTTCATCTCCCGACCGTTGTCGCTGTAATAGATCTTGCCGTCGGTGAGCACTCCGTCGACGTCGAAGGCAACGATGGCAACCTTGCCTGCGCGCCGGAGTACCTCGTCGGGGAAGTTCATTATTGGATATGAACCTGTTGCACGAGCAGCGTGTTGTAGCCCAGCCATGCAAGAAGTAATACCGCGCCCTCGAAGCGGGTAATTACCGGCCGGGAGCCGACTGCGTAGGCGAACAGTGCGAGCAACAGCGTAAGGGCGAGCATCATGCCGCAGTCGCGCCATAACGCCACGTTCTCCAGAATCGTTGGCGTGATCAGTCCCGGTAGCGATAGTACCAACAGGATGTTGAGAATATTGGACCCGACCACGTTGCCGATTGCGATGTCCGAATGGCCTTTGAGTGCGGCGCCAACGGTGGCTGCAAGTTCGGGCAGGCTTGTTCCCACGGCCACCACGGTAAGCCCGATGATCATCTCGTCGACCCCGAGCAGTTCGGCGATCCAGGTGGCGCCCCACACCAGCAGCTCGGCGCTCGCCACCAGAACAAGCATACCGAGCACGAGCCAGAACACCGCCCACCTGGTGGACATGCTGGGAAATTCTTCCAACCCATCGTTGATGGCTTCGGAAATCTCGTTGGTAGCGGCGTTGTTGTTTTTTTCGTTCTGGACCAGCCGGTAGAGGATCACCCCGAGTCCGAGAAGGAGCAAAAGACCGTCGACGACGGAAAGCTCGAGATCGAAAAGCAGGAGCAGGGCGAAACCCG
>JAPUJX010000317.1 GCA_027295975.1 Gammaproteobacteria bacterium | reverse complement strand
ATCCACCATCACCTTGACGGGCAGCCCGGCCTCCTCCAGTTGATGTTGCGCCTGTGCGACCGAAGCAGCATCGAAGTTCGGCCGTTCCCCACCACGCAACACCAGGTGACAGTCGGGATTGCCGTTCGTTTCCAGAATCGCGGGTGCGCCTTCCCTGGTGAGAGAGGGGAACAGGTGTTTGTGGCTAGCGGCTCGAATGGCGTCGATGGCCACCTGTAAATCACCGTCGGTTCGGTTCTTGATACCTACTGGCATCGACAATCCGGAGGCGAGCTCGCGATGAATCTGGCTCTCCACTGTGCGAGCACCTATCGCGCCCCAACTGATGAGATCAGCGTAATACTGACCGAACGTGGTGTCGAGAAACTCGGTTGCCGCGGGCAGACCGATTTGAGTGACTTCGCGGAGCAGCCCTCTCGCCAGGCGCAGACCCTTGTTGATGTGGAATGTGCCGTCGAGATCCGGGTCGTTGATGAGACCCTTCCAACCCACAACGGTGCGGGGTTTCTCAAAGTACACTCGCATCACGCAGAAAAGCTGGTCTTGGAGGTCGTCAGCCACGGTCTTCAGGCGTTGGGCATATTCAACGGCAGCCTCGGGGTCATGAATCGAACATGGTCCAACGATAACCATCAATCGGTCGTCCGTTCCGAACAGTATATTTTTGATGGTTTGCCGTGACGCAGCGACAAAGCCGGCTGCGGCTTCGCTGTGAGGCAACTCCTCCGCTAGGACCGCCGGAGAAATCAGCGGATGGGTCTTGATTATTCGAAGGTTGTCGGTTTGCACTGTACACACGTCCAAAGATCGAGGCCGGTATCCTACGCGCTGTGGCAACAAATGCCAGAATCGATAGTCTGACTCGTTTGTGCCGGCGGATTTGGCGCTTGCGCCGACGGATTTGGCGCGCTTGCGCCGACCGGGTTACATGTCGAGAATGGCGAACTTTGTTTCCATGGAATCGCCTGTGAAGTTCCCGACTCTCGTACTTTTTATAACATTCGTTTGCCAGTCGATTTCCGCGGACGAAGAGAAAAAATCCGAACTACCCCTCAAACCCACCCGTACGATCAGCTTCGAAACCAATGAGGCCACCTGGCTTTCGCTGGACGTATCTCCCGACGGGCACACGTTGGTCCTGGAGATCCTCGGAGATTTATACACACTACCGATCGAAGGCGGAGAAGCGACACCGCTGACCACGGGCATGCAATTCGACAGCCAACCGAGGTTTTCACCCGACGGCCGGAAACTCACCTTCATCAGCGACAAATCTGGTGCAGAAAACGTCTGGATCATGGATGTCGACGGCGGCGGGCTGAAGAAACTATCGAATGGCGGGGATCGAATCGAATTCGCATCGCCAACCTGGGCCCCCGACAGCAGCCACGTGGTGGCGTCACGGACCAGTTGGGGGTTGCGCACCTTCGAGTTATGGGCATACCACGTGGATGGCGGGAAAGGCGTTCAGTTGACGAAGGCCAAAGCCGCAAAAAACACTCCCAACAATCGTAGGAGCAACAGCCTGGGAGCGGTATATACCGCTGACGGTAAACACCTGTATTACGCTCGTAAGAACGGTGGGTTTGGTTACAACGTCAACTTTCCAATGTGGCAGATTGCCAGAAAAGATCTGACGAGCGGAGAGGAAGACATTCTGACCCTTGCCCAGGGCAGCGCAATTCGACCGCTGTTGTCGCCCGATGGCAAACGGCTCGTTTATGGCACGCGCTTCGAGCAGAACACGGGCTTGCGTATTCGCAACCTCGAAACCGGAGAGGATAACTGGCTTGTTTATCCCATTCAGCGTGACGATCAGGAATCACGTTTCACCCGCGACCTGTTACCGGGGTACGCGTTTACTCCGGATGGAATTTCGGTGATCTATTCCGCCGAAGGTGGCATCCGGCGGGTTTCGGTCGAAACCGGCGCCGTTACGAAGATTCCCTTCACGGCGAAGGTCGAGCAGGGACTGGGTCCGCGTTTGCACTTTCCCCATCGCCTGGGCGTCGGCCCGGTGAAGTCCAGAATGATTGGGGATCCGGCCCTGTCCCCAGACGGTACGAAGGTCGTTTTCTCGGCGTTTGCGCGGGTGTACGTTCATGAATTCGCCAGCCGCACGAGCGAAGTCGTTTCGCCCGCAGGGTTGACCTCGTCGCAACCGACCTGGTCACCAGATGGACGACACCTCGCTTTTGTGAGTTGGTCGCAAGAGGGTGGTCACATCTGGAGAATGCGAGCAGGCGGCGGGCGTGCGAGGCAGTTGACCGAATACCCTGCCTATTATTCAAACCCGGCATGGTCTCCCGATGGAAAACGAATAGTAGCGCTGCGCGCGACGAGTTATGAACGCATCTACCGGGAAGCCGATTTTGGTCAGCCGGTTGGCGCAGACGTCGTATGGTTGCCCGCAGACGGCGGCGCCACGCAATTGATCGTCCCCAGCCGCGGTTTGGGTGTGCCGCATTTCGGAGTAGAGAACGATCGGATTTACCTCTATCTCGGCGGCGGACCATTCGGTAATGCCGGTGCGTCGGGTTTGGTGTCACTTCGTTACGATGGCACCGATCGCAGGAACCTCATCTCGTTCAAGGGACCGGGAACTTTCGGAGCCGAGGAGAACGTGGCGGCCGAGGATGTGCGCATGTCGCCGGATGGACGATACCTGCTCGTGCGGCATGCCAACCAGCTTTACCTTTCGCCGCTGCTGAATCCCAATCTGCAGAACGTGGAAGTAGGCATAGGATCACCCTCGATCCCGCTCGCCAAGCTAACCGATGTTGGCGTGGATTTTTTCGGGTGGAGCAAAAACGGCGAAGTTATCTATTGGAGCGTGGGTCACCATGTTTACCAACGGCCAGTCGAGTCCGTAACTTTTGGTGATGAAGATGAAGATGGCGAGCCCGAAGTCGAGCAAGAAGCGAAAAGCGAAACGACGCCGAGCGGGGACGCAGGTGCACAGGCCGCTTCCGAAGAGGAGGAATCACCCGAACTCCTCGCGGAGGAACACGAGTCGGTTACCGAGACGGCCATTGAGATCTATATGGCGCGCTTCGAGCCCGAAGGAACCCTTGCGCTGGTGGGTGCCACCGTCATCCCCATGGAAACGGATGATGACCGTATCGAAGACGGGGTCGTGATTCTGAAAGCGGGCAGAATCAGCGCCGTGGGCAGCCGTGCAGACGTTGTCATCCCGGAAGATGCGGATGTCGTGGATGTATCCGGTAAGTTCATACTGCCCGGGTACGTGGACACCCATGCCCATTACCGTCCCCTGCGAAACGTATTCGGGCATTCCAACCCGTCGTTCCTTGCAAACCTTGCCTACGGCGTAACCACGGGTATCGACGTGCAACCGAGTACCACGGATATTCTGGTGTATCAGGATATGATCGATGCGGGGCAGATGCTGGGCCCCCGCGCTCTGTCTACCGGACCGGGCATTTTCAGCAACAACGCTTTCAAGTCCAGGGAACACGCGGTTGCGGTGCTGCGCCGCTACAAGGATCACTACCGGGTAAACAATCTGAAGGCGTACATCTCGGGTAGTCGGAAACAGCGCCAGTGGCTGCTGCAGGCAGCCGAAGAACTGGAACTCATGCCCACTACCGAGGGGTCTCTGGACATGAAGCTCGACCTGACCCACGTGATTGACGGCTTCAGCGGCAACGAACACAACTTTCCCATCGTGGATTTATACACCGATACCGTGCAACTCGTGGCGCAATCGGGTCTGGCTTATACCCCGACGCTGTTGGTCACCTATGGTGGACCCTGGGCAGAAACCTATTATTACACCCGGGAGAATCCTCACGACAATGCCAAACTGCGCCGCTTTACCCCGGATAACG
>JAPUJX010000316.1 GCA_027295975.1 Gammaproteobacteria bacterium | reverse complement strand
TTGAATGCCAACGTCGGGCAGTCCGAACTCGGCGTCTTCACCGAGCGGTCCGGGACGTTGACCCCTGATTTCTTCGTGAACCTGCTCGACATGAGCACGACCTGGGAGGCGTCCGCCACATCCGAAGGCGTGTTCGAGGGACGCGATCGCGGGACGGGCGACGTCAAGTGGACCGGCACCGCCGTCGACCTCGTCTTCGGCTCGGACTCCCGGCTCCGAGCCATCGCGGAGGTCTACGCGTGTGACGACTCGCAGCAGGCGTTTGTGCGTGACTTCGTGGCTGCGTGGGACAAGGTCATGAATCTCGATCGCTTCGACCTCGCCTGATCTCAGCGAGGTGGTCACTCCGCACCATGACGCGTCTGCTGTGGTGTGGATTGGCCTAACGCGTAGATTAATTGCCGGGGGATATATATCTGTACCCCCCGTCCGTTGATTCGCATGTTCGGGTGTCTAATCCTCCCCAATATACGCTCGGTTACAATGCGCGCCCTTTAAAAGGTCGATGATGTGATTCGCCGAGAACTGAGTCAGCTGTTCCGGCTGGCGCTTCCCATGATTCTCACTCAGCTCTCCCAGATGGGCATGGGTGTGGCCGATACCATTATGGCGGGCAGGGTAAGTGCTGCGGACCTCGCGGGTGTTGCCCTCGGTGGCAACTTGTTCTGGCCGGTCCTGCTTTTCATCTCCGGCATCATCATGTCCATTACCCCATCGGTCTCACAACTGCACGGTGCGGGTCGGCAGAAGGAGGCCGGTGAGGTGGTTCGACAGTCGCTCTGGGTGGCGGCGGTGGGCGGTGGCCTGCTCTTCGTGATACTCAGGAATGTCGAGCCCCTCTACCATATGATCGGCGTTGACCCGTTGGCCATCCCCATCTCCGTTGCCTATCTCAATGCCCTGTCCTGGGGTCTGATGCCGCTACTCGGCTATTTTGCGATGCGGTATCTGTGCGAAGGAATGTCCTGGGCTCTGCCAGCGATGCTCATCGCCTTCTCGGGGCTTCTGTTGAAGATTCCCCTCAATTATCTGTTCATTTACGGAGGTTTCGGCATCCCGGCAATGGGTGGCGAGGGTTGCGGTTGGTCGAGCGCCATTGTGATGTGGTACGAACTCATCGCCATCTCGCTGGTGGTGGCTTTCTCGAGGATCAAGGTCACCGGCATTTTTAACCACTTCTCCATGCCGGATATCAAGGAAATTGGCCGTCTGGTGAACCTCGGTTTACCCATAGGTGCAACGATGTTTCTGGAGATGTCGATGTTTTCCGTCGTCACCCTGCTCATCGGTCGTCTCGGTGTGGAGGCGGTCGCCGCCCATCAGATTGCCGGTAACGTTGGCGGAATGACCTTCATGGTTCCCCTGGCATTGGGTATGGCCGCATCCATCCGGGTGGGATTCAACGTCGGCTCCAACGACCTGCCCGGGGCACGGCGCAGCGGTTGGGTGGCGATCAGCGTCTCTCTGGCGTTTGCCGCGGTGGCCGCGGTGGCGGTGTTCTTTTCCCGGGACTTCATCGCCGGGCTTTACAGCACCGAGTTGCCGGTGCTGTTGCTCGCCGTGGATCTGTTGCTTTTTGTCGTCGTTTACCAGTTCTTCGACGATGCGCAAGTGACGGCTATCGGCGCTTTGCGTGGGTTCAAAGACACCCGCACGCCCATGTGGGTTGCGATGGTCGCGTACTGGTTGATAGGTTTGCCTGTCGGAATCGCGGTTGGATTCGGCTGGCTGCCGGTTGATGGTTTCCTTGGGGTCAGGGGTTTCTGGGTAGGATTGGTGGTGGGGTTGGTCGTTGCGGCGGCGATCCTCGTTCTGAGATTTCGTTGGCTTTCCGGCAAAGAGATTCGTATCAGAGAGTTTGCCGCGCGCTAGTCGACTTCTAGGTTCCCTAGTCGGCGAGAACCATCCGGTAATGCCGTACCTCTGGAAATGGATCGTAGAAATGATGAAGCAGGTCTTTCCAGGTTTCGTAAGCGGGACTGGCGCGAAAGCCCTCGGTGTGATCCTCCAACTGGTCCCAGCGAACAATCAGGGTGTAACAATTTTCGGTTTCGAGGCACCGTTGCAGTTCCAGGCCGAGGTAGCCGGGCATGCTGGCGATGATTTGATGAGCTTCGGCGAATGCCTCTTCGAAGGCTTCTTCCTCTCCAGGGATCACCACGAGCGGTGCAATTTCGGTGATCATTTAACACTCCGCCAACCGCGAATGGTTCCGGATGATGCAACGCTCTGTCCGATGATGGCCAACGCGATGATGATGATGCCCTCCGACATTTCGATAGCGCCAAACCAAAATAACACAACACCGGCGAAGTCCCATACCGCCAATGGTTGCGGATGCAGACCCCGAACCGTCAACAACAGGTTGTCGGAGTACGAGTGGAAATAGAACTCTGGATTCCGATCACGATAGCAGCCGCCTTTTTGCAGAACGTCAGATCGCTCCTGCAGAAACGGCTGACCGGCGAGTTGTCGGTTAACGGCGCGAGTTACGTACGGTTCTGTTACGCACTGCCGTTCGCCTGGTCGTACGTGCTGTTGCTTGGTAGTAGAGGCTTCCTTCCCGTGCCGAACGTCGAATTTTTTGCCTACTGCCTTGTCGGTGGGATGGGGCAGATAATCGGTACAGCCTGTCTTGTCGCATCTTTCACACGCCGCAACTTTGCAGTAGGAACCGCTTTCTCGAAAACCGAGGTTGCGCAAACGGCTCTGATTGGCCTGGTGGTTCTGGGTGACGAGGTATCAATTGCCGTGATGTCGGGAATTGTCGTCAGCCTGGTAGGGGTGGTGTTACTCGCATCGCGGTTCGGCGCAAGCGAGGTACGTCATCTCGACCGAACCATGAGGCTGGGTCTGGCGGCGGGGGCGGGTTTCGCGGTTGCCGCCGTCAGCTTTCGCGGTGCGGCCTTGTCCTTGCCCGAAGGGGATTTCCTTATTCGGGCGGCGCTTGCCCTCGCCGTCAGCGTATCGCTGCAGACGTTCATCATGGGTGCCTATCTTATCGCGAGAGAACCAGGGGAACTCACCCGGGTTGTTCATGCCTGGCCCACGGCCGTGTGGGTGGGGCTCGTCGGCATGGTTGCTTCCGCGGGATGGTTCAGTGCAATGACCCTCGAGAATGCCGCCCGGGTACGGGCGCTGGGGCAGGTCGAACTGCTGTTTACCTTTGCCACCTCGATCTGGTTTTTCAAGGAGGTTGTTGGCCGGCGAGAGGTGATAGGCGTGTTGCTGATTGTCTTGGGTATTTACCTGTTGTTGTAAAGGCGGCCTGTCACCCGCAGGCTCTTCGCGTTGATCGGTCGCGAATGAGGGTGGTTTTAAAATGAAGTTTGTCAGTGACCTGGTAATAAACGCCGGTTGACGACAAAGGGGTTGAATTTTCTGGTTTTTTCGCGTCCTGACCCTGACGACGGATATCTCCGAATTCAGTACACTGGCCTCAACCCATCACGAGCTTTTCCGTGAGCCAGGTGTTGACCAGAAACAAAACCGTGTCCTCCGACGGGGAATCGTTGATCC
>JAPUJX010000315.1 GCA_027295975.1 Gammaproteobacteria bacterium | reverse complement strand
GAGTTAGTACCCGGTCGCGACAAGACCGTCATGGTTTGCCCTAATGCCAGTGGTGGGAAGAACTGGATACCGAGCTCCTATAATCCAGAGTCCAAGACGCTCTACGTGCCGTTGATGGAAATCTGCATGGATATGATTCCGGTGCCGGCCGATGAAGTTGGCTTCCTGTCAACCGGCATTCGCACGACGGTACGTCCGCGGCCAGATCACGATGGCAATTATGGGCGCCTGCAAGCGATCAACCTGGAAACCCTCGAGGTCGAATGGACACATCGACAGCGGTCACCCCGTACGAGCGGCCTATTGGCCACGGCCGGCGGTCTCGTATTTGGCGGTGACCTAAACCGCAACTTTACCGCTTACGACGAGGTTAATGGTGAGGAACTCTGGCGCATTCGTCTCAACGATGTCTCCAATGCTGCGCCAATCACGTATATGGTAGATGGCAAGCAATACTTAGCGGTGACCGTGGGGCATGGTATCTTGTCGATTGATCGCAGATCGGTGGTTCCCGAGATCCGCCTTCCGACGAACCCGGCTCCGACGCTCTGGATCTTCGAGCTACCGGACGGTTGACATAAAACGAAGCACGACCTTCGAGAATCATGGAGAGATCGATGAAAAAACGAGAGCTAACAGTTGTAATCATTTCCATTGCCTGCCTGACGGCGTGCGGTATCGATCGGTCCCAGATGCCCGCCAACGCGAGTGAAGTGGAAATTTTAATCAGTCAATATTATAACGATATCGCGGCGTACGACTACGCGGCGATGCGGGCCGTGTACACACCGGATTTCGAAATCCTCGATGACGGCCGGCGTCTGGACTCAGCCGGATTCGAGGAGCTGGTGCGCGGGCTGGAGGCGCGGGGTTTGACGTGGCAATTCGATCTGTCGGAGTTCAACACTGAGGTCGCCCCTGACATCGCCTATACTACCTACGTGATCACCTCCCCGCCAGACCGGAAATGGTTTGGCGCAGCAACCCTAAAGCGTTCCGAGGAAACGTGGTCGGTTGATCGTATGGTTATGATGGGCGAGGCAGAAATTACGGTCGCTCAGCAAGCGTCCGACGGCCCAGGGGAACCCGAATACAGGATTACCCACATCAGCGGCGATCTCTATCGCTTTCAGCACGGCGGTCACTACAACGTCTTTCTAGTCACGTCCGAGGGGATCATCATGACCGATCCCAGCGCACAATTTGACGACCGTGCTGTACTCTGGCTGAAAGGTCAATTCGCGGAGCGCTTTGGCGTACCTGTCAGGTATGTAGTCTATAGCCACCATCATCTTGACCACGTTGCCGGCGGAGATGTTTTTGCAGATACCGCAGAATTCATCGGCCACGAAAACATGCTCGAGAAGTTCGAGCCGCCAGCGGCGAATCAATCTCTCGCGCCATTCTTTGCGAGCCTCGACCGGGACAACGATGATCGGCTGGTAGTCGACGAAGCAGGGCCCCTGGGCCCACTTTTCGACGACTGGGATGCCAATACAGATGGTTATCTGAACGGAGCTGAGATAGCCGCTAGGGTAGTCGACCGCGTTCGCCGTCCGGATACGGTCTACGCGGAAAGTATGACCATTGAGCTCGGCGGTAAGACGGTCGAACTCGTGTATACGGGGCCTAACTATCACTCGGACGATATGAGCGTCGTCTACTTCCCGGAGGAGCGGGTGGTCTACGGGGCCGATCTGCTCGGAGCCTTTACCGGTTTGCCCGACGGATCTTTCTCCGGCTCGTCGATGAGAGATTGGATCAGCTCGCTAAGAGTAGTGGAAGCCCTGGATTTCGACATCGTTGCTCCGGGTCACGGGCCGATGGCCCGAAAGGCGGATGTGACGCTGGCTCGGCGGTCGTGGGAAGATCTACACGCTGCCGTGGCCGCGGGAATAGCGCGAGGCAGGAGCATAGCGGAACTACAGCGTACCATCCGCCTTGACGACTATAGGTACTATCCACAGTATGAGGAGCGGCTCTCAAGCAGTATTTCCGAAGCGTACAGAGCCATCGTGGCGCATGATGTAGACGCGGCCCCGGGCGGTGGCTGAAGTAGCCCCCGCGGGTCTTGCCGCTGGGCGCGATCAAGCCTTACGATCGCTCACGATTATCCGGCCTCAAAGGTTGGCATAGTTTATGATGGGTATTGTTGGAAATCCGTCATGTGGTGAAGCGTAGGGACAGTCCATGCGCTGCGGGGATAGTTGGAGAGAACTCTCCTCGGTATTAATCTTGAGCATCGAGATGGTGGTATAGATTTGGTTTTCTCGACCCTGGGGCGTACTGTGATGTTTAACAACAGGAGTCGGGAGGAGGTACAAGTCAATGAAGGCTGAAAATTGGAGCAAAACACAGGCTGGCTTGCTTAGTCTGTTGGTGGCATTTGGCAGTGGCTCCGCGTTTGCCCAGGGGGGGGCGAGAACCTGACCGCATAGATTTATCCGGCGTGTGGACGATCGCCTACCATGAGGACTGGATCGAGGTAGGGGGCGGGCCGGCCATTGGCGACTACACGGGGTTGCCTCTTAATGAGGCTGCGCGCTACCGCGCCTTGAGCTGGGATGCGGCGTTTATCAACGCGCTAGAACGGCAGTGTGTGCCGCTCCCGTTGGACTACGGCGTATTTTGGACCGATTTTCGGATCTGGCAGGTAATCGATCCTAAGACGGAGAAGCTCACTGCGTACCGTTTTCATAGGCAGTGGGGCGAGGAAGACCAAACGATTTACATGGATGGGCGCCCGCATCCTCCAGCGTATGCTCCCCACACCTGGCAGGGTTTTTCAACAGGAGAGTGGGAAGGCGAAAAACTGAAGGTTACGACTACCCATTTGAAGGAAGGCTATTCTCGGCGTAATGGCGTTCCTCGCAGTGACAGGGCGACGATCATTCACTATTACGTTCGCCACGGGAACCATCTGACTATCGCGAGGATTGTGCAAGATCGCAAGGTTTTTACAACGACTGATTCTGCCGCATTGTGCCGAACGCGAGTTTTGACCATCGGTTGGTGGCAACGTTCCCTCAGGCTCAGTCTCTTGCAGTAGTCGAGCTGAGCTCTCTGAGGATCTCTTGCGTATGTTCGCCCAACGCGGGGGCACGACGCGCCGTGTAGAGGAATTCACCGTCCTTGACGATCGGCGTGCGTACTCCCATGAGCGGCGTCCCCCCCACCGCGGTTTGCGCCGCCTCGAAATCGAGCGCGATCGCCATCCCGCGATGCCGCACCTGGGGATCCTCGAAGACTTCCTGAACGTTACTGACGGGGCCGGCGGGCACGTCCAGAGCCAGAAGCTTCCGCAGCAGCGCGTCTCTCTGCCAGCTACTGGTTCGCTCGGTGATCAACGCCGAGAGCGTTGCGCGACTAGCGACTCGCTTTTCGTTGCTCTCGTACTCGGTGGAGTTCGCATACTCTTCCAGCTCCAGCACTTCGCAAAGGCTTAGGAACTGTTGGTCGTTACCCACCGCGATCACGAGTTCGCTGTCGGCAGTAGGAAACACCTCGTAAGGCGAGATATTGGGATGGGCGTTTCCCATCCGCCGCGGCGCGTGACCCGTGGTGAAGTAATTCAACGCCTGGTTGGCGAGCACCCCGACCATGGAATCGAATAGCGCCATGTCGAGATGGCAGCCGCGATTGCTCTGCTGTCTTTCTAGCAGTGCATTTTGGATGCCGATGACGGAGTATAGCCCCGTCAGAATATCGGCCAGCGCGACGCCGATTTTCTGGGGTGCGCCGTCCGGTTCTCCGGTGAGGTCCATCATGCCACTCATGCCCTGGATGATAAAATCGTATCCGGGACGTTGTGCATAGGGGCCAGTTTGACCGAATCCGGTGATGGAGCAGTAGATCAGTCTAGAATTAAGTGCTTTTACACTCTGATAGTCGAGCCCGAACTTCGTCAGGCTGCCGACTCGAAAATTTTCGATTAACACGTCTGCAGTGGACAACAGTCGGTTGACGAGGTCTCGCCCGGCTTCGGTGTTCAGGTCTGCGACGACTGATCGTTTGCCCCGATTACAGCTGTGAAAATAGGCTGCGCCCATGTTGTTGCCATCCGCGTCGTGAACGAACGGCGGGCCCCACCTGCGTGTCTCGTCACCCGCGGGACTCTCCACTTTGATGACATCGGCGCCGAGATCCGACAGACTCTGTCCCGCCCACGGACCTGCTAGAACCCGTGCAAGCTCGATGACGCGCAGCCCTGCAAGGTCATTGTTCGGCATGCCGGGAATGTTGGTCACAAAAGCACGGCGGTTTGCATCGTATTGACTCTCCAGCGAGAGTGGCAGCAGTATACAGAGAACCACGAAAACTGAATGGAAAGAGGATCCCTGGATTTTGACGTTGTCATCGTCGGAGCCGACCCGCAGCATTACGGGATCGGGCTCAAGGAGATCTGGAGCGTCGATCCTGCCAGCCATGAACTCGGCGCCGTGGTGCCCACATTCGATTGGCCGCTGGATAACAGCACCGAGCGCAGGGGCTTCCTGTATCACGCCGAGGATAACCAGGTATACCTATGTTTTGTCATCGCGCTCAACTATGAGAACCCGCGTCTCGATCCGTTCGCCGAGTTCCAGCGCTGGAAGCACCACCCCAGGATTCGACGCGTGATTGAGGGCGGTACTTGCGTCTCCTGCGGCGCCCGGGCCGTGAACAAAGGTGGATTTCAGTCTCTAGGAAAACTGGTGTTCCCGGGCGGGTTGCTGGTGGGGGGTTGGACTCTCTCAATTGCCCTGGTATC
>JAPUJX010000314.1 GCA_027295975.1 Gammaproteobacteria bacterium | reverse complement strand
CCCAACGGTTCAAGCCATTGCGCCTTGAAACACTTCCGGGCGTTGTTAGATTTTCTGGGTACCGGGTATAGCCGTCGTCACATCCCTGCCAGGGAGACGTTATACACCCCGGCCAGGCGGGCCGAGTCCATGATGTGAATCATGGTTTCCGTGCGCGAATCGGGGTGGGGCTGAATGATCACCGGCGCTTCGGGATTCTCTGCATGCAGGCGTTCGATGTTGGCGCGAACCGAGCGCCAGTCCACATCACGCCGAGCGATGATGATGCGGTCCCGGTTTGTTATTCGAACCACGATGCTCTTTTTGTCGGGGTCGATGGTTTTTGGCTTGTCTTCGTCGGGTTGGTTGACGTCGATGCCGACTTCCTTGACGAATGTGGCCGTTACGATGAAGAAAATCAGCATGATGAACACAACGTCCAACATCGGCGTGAGGTTGATCTGTTCGTCGTTATCGTCGTCTCGATTGTTACCGAACGGTCTGCGCACTACGTCCCCCGTCGCCTGCTTTCAGGCGTAGTCATGAGATTTGATGAGCATATTACTCAGCTGGCACCGTCATGCCTACCCCGAAGTTTTCCCGGAAATGAGGTTATTTCACCGGAAAGCGGCCATTCGAACACCCAGGGAAATGTGAACCAGTTCCGAATGATCCACGTGAAACCTCCGAAACCGTCGGGATCCGCTGCGGTGGCCGTGGTCCGCAGCGACACCACCTTAGCAACGCTGCAAGCAGACCCTCATCGCCGCTTGTTGAGGAAATTCAGCGGCAACCCCGGTTCATCCCAGGGCATTGAGACCAGCTGTCCGGTGGATGACAAAGTGATGTAGGCCGTTTTCAAGTCGTCCCCGCCAAAACAGATGTTGGTCGTCAACGGGTCCGGCATCGGCACAAAACCCGGTTCCCCGCCCCGGGGATCCAATATGGTGATTCCGCCATCTATGATGGTAGCGACACACACCTTGCCACCGGCATCAACGGCAAGTGAGTCGAAGAAGAAGTACCCGGCGCGCCCGGGAATCAGTCGCCCGCCGTCGGGCCGGTCTTTTCGTTCTCCGGTGAGTTTGCCCGGTGCGGCGAGTTCGTATGCCCACAAACGACCCGTGGGGGTTTCGGCAATATAAATCTCCTTTTCGTCTGCCGAGAGGCCGATGCCGTTTGGGCCTTCCAGCGGAAAGATGACCTCCTCGATATGGGAACCGTCCGACCTGGCATAGAAAACGCCGGTTCGATCACGCTCGCGACGTCGGGTCTTGCCGTGATCGGTGAACCAGAACCCTCCGGAGCGGTCGAACACCAGGTCGTTCGGTCCGCGCAGGGGTTGACCTTCGCAGTGGGTATACATGATTTCAATTTCGCCGCTCCCGAGATGGACTCGTTCGATGCGCCCGCCCGGAAAACCATCAGGCTCGTTTCCTGGAAACAGGCGACCATTTCGCTCCACCCAGAGAAAACCGCCGTTGTTGCAGACATAACACCATCCGTCGGGCCCCATGGCGGCGCCGTTGGGTCCACCCCCGAGTTCCGCCACAATTTCCACTCTGCCGTCAGCCACTCGAGACAACGTACCCCGTGCGATCTCCACGACCAGAACCGACCCGTCAGCCTGCGCGATTGGACCCTCGGGGAATTTCAGCCCGGTAGCCAGCAGCGAATATTCGTTCATGAAGGTCTCCATGACATGTTCTTCTTGCCCGTGCATTCTAAACGAGCATAGTGACAGGGTGTCGAGGTACCGCGACGGAGGCAGGAGGCTTAAGAATCAATGGGAACCATTAACATGAAAAAGGTGCTTGTCGCCGCGACCTCGATGTTGCTGATAGGTTGTCAGAGTTATCTGGAAGGTCAGTCACGAACGGTTGGAGAGTTTACCGACGATGTCGCCATCCACACGGTCGTGAAAACGCGGCTGTTGCGCGATCCCGACATCAAGGGGTTGCGGGTGAACGTGGAAGTACGCAAAGGGGTGGTCACGTTGTACGGACGGGCGGCGTCCGAGACGGTTCGTGAGCGCGCACTGGCTCTTGCAAAAAGTGTCAAAGGTGTTGCAAAAGTGGAAGATAGATTGACGATCGTTACCGAATGACGCACTTTTTATGCACATTCTGGTAAGTACCGGCAAAAAACAACCGTTTACAGATTTGTTAGAGATATACCCTGTAACACATTGATAAATGTACAAAATATATCGTCGGACAATGTGTTTTTAGTAGTACGTCAGGGTTTTTGTCAAAACCGTTTGGTTTTAGTCCCCAGAGTTATCCACAGCCTCCAGCCAGTTTTTCGGGGTGAGAAAGTCCTTTACCAGACTTGCCTCCGGACTACCGGCCGGTGGCGTGTACCCATACTTCCACGTTACCACCGGCGGCAGAGAAGCGAGCACCGATTCCACCCGGCGGCCGCTTTGCAGGCCGTATTTTGTGCCGCGGTCGATAGCCAGGTTGAACTCGGCATACCGGCCGCGGCGGAATAGTTGAAAATCGCGTTCACGATCACCGTAGGGGGTATCCATGCGCCGCTCGAAGATCGGCTGGTAAGCAGGGAGGAAGTGTTCGCCTATGGAGCGCGTGAGCGCGAAACTCGCCTCGAAACCGCCCTCGCTCCAGTCATCGAAAAATAGACCGCCGACGCCTCGGCACTCCTGGCGATGTTGCAGGTAGAAGTACTCGTCGCAGGATTGCTTGAATGTCGGGTAGTGGTCGCCTGAAGCAGCTTTGGCCTGGGTGTGCCAATGCACGACGTCTTCCGCAAAGGGATAATAAGGGGTTAGATCAAATCCGCCGCCGAAATACCACACGGGCTCTTCGGCTGCAACGATGAAAAAGCGCAGATTGGCATGGGTCGTGGGCACATAGGGGTTGCGTGGGTGTACGATCAGGGAAATCGCAGTTGCCTGAAAGCCATGCCCTGCCAGCCGCGGATTTCGCTCGGTTGCAGCATCGGGCAGGGAAGCGCCTATGCTGTGCGTGAACTGCACGGCAGCCTTTTCGATGTTTGGGCCGTCTTCCAGAACACGTGGGCGGGCCAGAGCACCGTCCGCGCCGGTCAACTCCTCGCACGAGAAGGTTTGCTCACCATCCAGTACTTCCAGTGCGGCGACGATTCGATCCTGCAAATCCATGAAATAAGCGCGCACCGGCGCGGTCTCCGGCTTCATACGACCCGCGCCCGCTTGAGTTCGTCGATTTCATCGACGCTGTAGCCGAGGTCCATGAGTATCTCCCGCGTGTGTTCGCTCAACGTGGGCGGACGCTGGCCAACCTTTCCCGGTGTTCTGGACATCTCGAGAGGCAACCGCGTCAGGGGATAGTTGCCCTCGAGACCGGGGTAAGTGCCGGGCTCGAGAAAACCCATTGCTCTCACCTGCTCGTTGTCGAGGGCTTCAGCGGGGGTGAGGACCTCGCCGCAGGGAATGCGCGCTTCCTCGAGCAGCGCAACTGCCTGGGCGGTGGTGCGCTGAACCGTCCAGGCGGTCATGCGTTTGCTGATCAGGTCGCCGTGTATCCCCCTGGCCTCGTCGCTGATAAATCGCGAGTCGGTGAGCCAATGATCGTCACCCATCAAGTTGGCCCATCGTTCGAATAACGGGTTGCCTACGACCTGCACCATGATCCAGCCATCTCGAGTAGGGAAGGCATCCGAGGGCCCGGAGGTCTGACCCCGGTTGCCGGTAGCGGTGCGGTTGACGCCGGTTAATGCCTGTTCGATCAGCCCGGCGCCGGCGATGGTGATCGCCGAGGCGAGGAGCGCTCCTTCCACGTGCTGACCTTCGCCCGTATTCATTCTGTGAATGATCGCGGCGAGGGTACCCACGGTATTCAACGCCCCCGTGCAGTAATCCACATACGGGTAGTAGTTCTTGGCCGGCGCATCCGCCTCGCCGGTCAGATGCATGTTGCCCGACATCGCCTGGGCAACGCCGTCGAACCCCACCCGCTTTCCATATGGACCTTTCGAGCCAAAAGCGGTGCTTGTGGTGAGAATGATGTCCGGCTTGATTGCGGTAAGCGCG
>JAPUJX010000313.1 GCA_027295975.1 Gammaproteobacteria bacterium | reverse complement strand
TACTGACAGCGTTGTGTCAGGAGAGTTGCACCGATACGACATTGCCGTCCGGCAATCTCCCAACCATTTGCACAAGCTTGTCAGAAGCTTGAAAAACATGGCCGACGAGACGTTCACCCTGATCGGTCACAACATGGGGCGCTTGCCGTCCCACGGCCGGGAGGATTCGAACGCCGCGGCGGCACGGAGTACGCTCAGTTCGTCCGCCCGTTTGCCGACGATCTGCAGGCCAACCGGTAAACCCGCTTCGGTGAAGCCACATGGAACACTCGCAGCCGGATTACCGCTCATATTGAATGGGTAGGAAAACTCGGCCCAGCTGATCCAATCCCAGGGGTGCTGCGGCCAGTGTTCCGGTTGCAGACGATCCGCCGGAAAAGCCGCCACCGACACCGCCGGGGTCATCAATAAATCCCAGTCCTGCATAAATTCGTGAATCTGTCGAACGTACTCCAACTTGCGCGCCCGCATGGCGAGATATTCTTCGGCACTATGCCCGCCACCTGCCTTGATGCAAGCGACGAGACCCGGATCCATTTCTGCTTCCCACTGTTCAAGGTAGTGGGCGAGATTCGTTTCATGTACGGTCCAGAAAAATCTCCCGATCTCGGGCCCAAGCGGACCAAATGCGGGTGTAATCTCTTCGACCCGGCAACCGAGATCGGCAAAAACGTCGACCGCAGCGGCAACCAGTTCACCGACTTCGTTGTCGACGCGCGCATGTCCCAGGTCGCTGCTGAACGCAATCTTGAGTGTGCTCACATCCGCACTGAGCAACCCGGGATAGTCTGGCACCGGCGCCGCAATGGTGGTGTGTTCGACGGGATGGTGACCGGCCATTACCTTCAGAAACAGCGCGGCGTCAGCCACACAGCGAGTTATCGGTCCGATATGACTCGTTAGATCGTTGTTGGGAACGGGTAAGTTGGGAATCCGGCCGAAGCTTGGTTTCAAGCCGAAGACCCCGCAGAAATGCGCCGGCATGCGAATTGAGCCCGCTCCGTCGGAGCCTTGATGGAGGGGTCCGAAACCAGCGGCGGCGCCTACTCCTGCTCCGGCCGACGACGCCCCCGCGTTGTAACCGAGCTTCCATGGGTTGGAGGTAATGCCGGTGAGCGGACTCTGGCTGACCCCTTTCCAACCGAACTCCGGCGTTGTTGTTTTACCGAGCAATATCCCACCCGCCTGTTTAATGCGGCTGACAACAGGCGCATCAACGCGGGGCGTGTCTCCCGCCAGAATCCTGGACCCCCGCTGGGTCGGCACGCCGGCTGTCAACGTCAGGTCTTTGATGGACACCCCTACACCGTGCAGGTCACCCAACTCAGCGCCCGAGGTAACGGATTTTTCCGCTTCCTTCGCTGCATCGAGGGCGAGTTCGGGGGTAAAGGTGGCGAACGCGTTGAGCTTGGGCTCGAGGGCTTCAATTCGAGCTATTACCGCTTCGGTGACCTCTACCGGCGATACCTTTTTCGCCTTGATGGCCGAGGCGAGTTCCGTGGCAGACATGAAGCAGAGATCCAGGTTGTCCATAAGGTCAATCTGGCACGGTTGGATCGAAACAACAATGAGCAGGACAAATGTCGAGGCGCCGGGGGTGTTCCCGATAGACCTTTGCCAGCGCCATCGACTGAACTACCGGCGACTCTCATCCTGCTCCGGCACCCCCTCCTCCGGGTCCGCGCCATCACGCGGGGCACCAGTGCCGGAAGAGCCCGCAAAAAGCCTTCGGCCGTCGGGGAAGGTGACATCTCGCCCATTCGCCCGCAACGCACCGTCCGTGGCCTGATAACCTTCGACCAGCACTTCCGTGCCGGGCCGCACCGAGTTCTTACTCCAGCCGCGGCGCACCAGAGCGCCGGGGGGACCGGCCTCGATCATCCAGTTCTCGACATTGCCATCCGGGTTTATGACCTTCAGGTGCATCCAGGCGTGAGGATTAATCCACTCCATCTTTGTGATCTGGCCACGCAATTTGACCGGCTTGGTGGCGTCGAACTCCGCTGCAAACGCATGATGCGCCGCGGCAGGTGTTGCGGCTATCAGAAGAGCGAGCCCTGCCATCAGGGCGGCTGGTGTCATTCGCATACCGTTCACCTCAGGTTCCGGCCGGTTCTTTGATCTGTTTCTCCCTGGCGCGGGCGCCACTCAGAATGTTCGTCATTCCATAGTTGCCTTCGTGACAAGCGTATTCAACGAGTTCGTATTGTGAGTCGTCTTTCTCGAATTTGAACGTGGCCGTCCAGGGGGTCTCCCAGATCGTCGGATCGTCGACCGTGAACTCGTACTCGAGGGTACCAGGGCCCACCCGTCGATAGCGTTCGGTGAGCTTCAAGTTCTCGCCGGTTCCCCGATACGAAGCCCGGCCGTTGAAACCGGTCACCTCAACCACCAGGGTATCTCCTTCCCACCGGCCGCGAGAGTTTCCCAGCCACTGTTTGAGATCCGGTCCCCGGGGGTGTTCGCCGGTGGGAATGATACGCGTCTCGTGGATCATCTCCTTTGTTATCGCGACATACCCGGGACTCTGGATTATCTGCAGGCCGTTGTTGTAGATCCCCGGCATCATGAGACCAGGCAAGCCCCGGGTGATGCAGCGTACGTACGTACTGAGATCTTCCGGACCTTCGGCCAGTCGCCGGTAAGCCCGGGCAGCGAGCGCGGCCGCAGCCAGTTCCTCCCCTTTTGCCGTCATCGCCGGCAGCCGCCCATTCGACGGTTCGATGACCATGGCCACCTGCCGGGACGGCGCCAACTTCGCATAGTCGAGAGTAGTGTCTCGCCACTCCCGCTCATAACCCCAGATGCTGCCCAGCGTCCCTCGCTCCCGCCGCGCGGCTGCTTCCTCGGGTGTCAACGTTTTGTTTTGAGTTGCCTCGACGGGGCGTTCGAGAGGAATGCCGTGGGCGGCATTTCCCGTCCAGATGCCCTGCAGGTCTGGCTCTCCCCACGGAGTGCGGGGCGTCGGGTAAGGCTCGCGGGGGATTCTGTTGTCCACAGCCAGGAGTTTCTCAGGAACAACGCCCGCCCATCCCCGTTCCACTATGGCGATGCTGACGCCGTCGGGACCGGAGAGGAACGCCCGTTTCGCCGAAGAGCGACCATTGGCCGGTGCCCTGAGCTCTTGCAGATCGACGCCTTTGCCGGCCATCCGCACGGCTGTCACGTCGAGGTCCGCGACGACAAAACCCAGATGATCAATCGAACGCTGATAGGTTGATGCCGGGCCACCCTCCGGATGGTTTTCGACGAAGAGCCACACCGTGCCGAACAACAATCCGTCCAGCTGACCCTTGAGCTTCGCCCGCTCACCACCGACCACTCTGTGATACCACGCTATGGCAGCATCGGGATCTGCGGAATGCAGGTGTATATGGTGGAATCCGAGGGTCTCGGGATCTTCCACTAGCTCGATCCGGGTCCCCCATGGGTCGAAGATGAACCCATACTCGAATAAACCGGGAGCCTGGCGAAGGGTCGCGCCGTCCTCAAATCTCTGCAGTCTGACACCTGAGCCTCGTACACCGACCGCTTCGAGCGCGGCCATCTTGGCGTTGAGATCGGCGAACGAGAAGCCGATGTGGTCGATTCCCGTGCCGGGACTTCCACCCAGGGTCGCCCGCACGACGAACTCAATCTCGAGGGCACCGCAGTTGATGGCCTCCGGACGTTCTTCGATCGATTTACATTCCAGGTGTCGGACGTACCACTTGACCGCCTCGCTGGCGTTCGACGCCGCGAGGTGAACGTGGTGCGTTTGGGCGCCACCCTCCGCTGCCAAAAGGATCGTCGGGACCGCGGTGAGCAGAGCCAACGCGGCCAGCATTACAGGATTAATACGCTTCCACATCATTGGCCAATACCTCGGTTTCTGCCTCGTTTATGGGTTCGGGCGCTTACGCAGATGTCCGTAGAGGAGTTCTTCAGAGAACTCCACGCACTTGAATTCCAGAACCTGGGCATTTTCTTCCAGACGCCGATACAGCGGCATCGCAATTTTCCAGGAACCGGTAAAAACGCTGGGATCCTCTATCGTCGCCTCGTAGTCGAGTGCGTTCGGACCGTTCGGTGTGTAACGTTCGACTACCCGCAAAGTGTCGCTGGCGAAGTTCCCCGCCCGATCGAACCAGGCCTGGCCGTTGAAACCGGCGGCGTCGACCACCAGCGTGTCTCCCTCCCAACGTCCATGGGAACGCCCCATCCAGCTATCGATGGGCGCCGGTTCCGGATTCTCCTTATCCATGTGGATGGTCCGATTCGCCTCCGCGAAGCCATAAACGATCATGATCTTGTTGGTACCCTGGAGGATCTGAAACGGATAAGGCAGATAGGTTGCCCGCGGCACGCCGGGGAGGTAACACTTCGTTTCCGGATCTTCCGTTTGCCGGTTCTCGAAGTTCTGGCGCTTCTGATCGAGAGCCCACGGTTGATAAGGAATCTTACCGCCGACAACCACCCCCATTCCGGGGGGAGTTGCGCCGATAGCGCCGAGTTCCGGAGGCCCGGCGCTCGCTTGATGATCCTGAAGGTTCCAGTGCGCGGTGCCGATCGCCTGCCAGATGCCGCTCAGGTCGGGATGGCCGTCATAAGCGAGAGGAAACTCTCCCTGCGCGCTTACGGGTCCCGTGGACAGTACCCAGAATACGGCGGCGGTCATCAATCCTCGTCGCAGAGGGCTCTGCATCTGATCAAGCTTCCCAAAGTGGCTGGCGCGCAGGTTGAATTAAGCGCGAGTGGACGCTGTGGTGCAAGCACGCAACTACCCGGCTTCCCCACCAACAAGATTCAGAACGGACCCGATGGAAAGTTCGCCAGAGTTACATCTCCTTACACTTCCTACAAAAGGATGACAAAACCTGCGACTGGATCTGGCTAACATGGATCGGTCAAGCCAGGTGAAGATGGGGAATACCCATGCACAGAGACACAGACG
>JAPUJX010000312.1 GCA_027295975.1 Gammaproteobacteria bacterium | reverse complement strand
TGCAACTCACGGCGCCGCCGATTCAACCACCCGGCTCGAGCAAAAACTTTCCCGTGGGAAGCACTCTTTTCTCTACGACCGTGTATCCTCTTCTCGCAACCTACTGCGCCGGTTGCCATACCGAAACCGCGGCTGTTCCGCAATCTCCCTACTTCGCCGGGGCGGATGTCGACGCGGCATACGCGGCGGCTCAATCAAAAATCGACCTGGAAACACCGGCCAACTCGCGCTTCGTCCTTCGGCTGGGTTCGCAATTCCACAACTGTTGGAGCGATTGTCAGGCCAATGCCGCGGAAATGCTGACGGAAATCACCAATCTTTCGAACAGCATCACGCCAACTCAAGTAGACCCGAGCCTGGTGACCAGCATGGCACTTTCCCTCACCGACGGAATCATTTCCTCCGCCGGTGGGCGCTTTGAAACCAACGTGATCGCGCTGTTCGAGTTCAAAACCGGTTCCGGCAACACGGCGTTCGATACCAGCGGCGTGGAACCCTCGATCAACCTGACTCTGTCCGGTACCTACAACTGGGTCGGCGGCTGGGGTGTGCAGTTCATAAACGGCAAGGCTCAGGGATCGACTACCGCAAGTGCGAAACTTCACGATCTCATCACTTCAACGGGCGAATACACCATAGAGACATGGGTGGCGCCAGCCAACGTCTCGCAGGATGGTCCGGCACGTATCGTGACCTATTCCGGCGGGTCCATGTCTCGTAATTTCATGGTGGGCCAGACCCTGTACAACTACGACAGTTTCAACCTCAGCGATCAGTCCGACAAAAACGGCGAAACGCAGTTGTCTACAGCAGACGCGGACGAAGATCTCCAGGCGACGCTGCAGCATGTGGTGATGACCTTTGATCCGGCCAACGGCAGACGCCTGTATGTCAACGGGGTGTTCACCGATGACATCGATACCGTTCCCGGCGGTCTGCTGAACGAGTGGGACGACACCTTTGCCCTGGCAGTAGCCAGCGAGGTCGACAACGACAATCGCTGGGAAGGCACGGTGCGCTTGCTCGCCATCCACAACCGCGTGCTCACCGATGAGCAGATCACTCAGAATTTCGACGTGGGCGTAGGGGAGAGATATTTTCTGCTGTTCAACGTCACCGACCACGTCGGCATTCAAGACGCGTACGTGGTCTTCGAAGTGAGCCAGTTCGACTCGTATGCGTATCTCTTCGACGAACCCTTCTTCGTCGTCCTCGACAACCCCGCTGTCACCCTGGGCAATATTCCCATCAGCGGAATACGAATCGGCGCCAACGGCCGGGAAGTGTCCGTGGGTCAGGCATTCAAAAACGTCGACGTGACCATCAACGACGTCGATTACGCAGCGGAAGGATTGCAGCGTATGTCGAGTCTCGGAACGATCATCCCACTGGAAAAAGGTGCCGCTCTGGATGAGTTCTTCCTTACTTTCGAGGTTCTGGGTTCATCCACGAACGTGGTGGTGGAAGCCTCGCCCACACCTCCTCCGCCGCCAGCCGACATGCCGCGGGATCCAAACGTCGGCATACGGAACTTCGCGGAAATCAACTACACCATGTCGACCATGACGGGCATACCGGTAAGCAACCCCGACATCATGGACACCTACAACCGGGTGCACCAGGCCATGCCGGTGCAAACCAGACTGATAGGTTTTATCTCATCTCAGCAGATGGGCATCACTCAACTGGCAATCGAATACTGCAATTCGCTGGTGGACGATGGCACCAGGCGCGCAGCCTACTGGCCGAACTTCGACTGGAACGAGGGGTTGGCGACGGCGTTCGACGTTCGCGCCGAAGTGCTCGATCCGCTGGTAGCCAACATGGTTGGTCTCAACATCAACACCCAGCCAGACGTCTTGGTGCTGGAAGGCGAGGTGAATGCCCTGATTACCCGGTTGTTGAACTGTGGCGGCAGTTGTGAGGCCGACCGAGTCGAGCGAATCATGAAAGGGGCATGCGCCTCCGTGCTGGGTAGCGCGGCCATGCTCGTCCAATGACAGCGGCGTAATAAGTGTTGTGCAAGAAAAGAGGATTGGTCATGGCTAAACGAAAACGGCGAAATTACGACGATCCGATTCGCCACCCGGATCACGCAAAGCCCCGCACCCGCCGCGAATTCCTCGCCCAGGGTTTCATTATGGGTGGCGCAACGGTAATGGGAACGGCGCTGACTCTGCCCGGGCGCAGTCATGCGACGCTGTCCGGGGATCTGATGCCGCTCATTTCACAATGCGGTATTGCAACTCAGGGTGCGGGCAAGATTCCTTTTATCGTCTTCGATCTGGCAGGAGGTTCGAACCAGGCCGGGTCCAACGTACTGGTCGGACAACAGGGCGGACAACTGGATTTCCTGTCGACGGCAGGTTATGAACGCCAGGGACTGCCCGGGGACATGATTCCACCGCTCGTCAACCCGCAAACTCAGACAAACGATTTCATCGATCAACAACTGGGGCTCGCGTTTCACTCCGACAGCGCCTTCCTGCGCGGCATGATGACCCGTGTCTCCGCCGCCACGGCGGCCAACACCAACGGCGCGGTAATTCCCGCACGTTCCGACAATGACACGAGTAATAATCCGCACAACCCGATGTACGGGATTGCCCGCGCCGGATCCGACGGTTCGCTGCTTACCCTGATCGGTTCCGAGAATTCGGATTCCGGAGGCAACTCCATGGCCCCTGCCATGATGATCGATCTCTCCATCCGACCTACAAAAGTGGACCGGCCAAGCGACGTAACCGGACTGGTCGACGTCGGAGATCTTGTCAGCGTGTTTAGCCAGGCGGATGCCGTCGCGGTGATGGAGTCGACCTATCGAATCAGCGACCAGAAGATGACCGACGTCGACAACGGTCAAAGCATCTCGGCGGACGATGTCCTCAAAGATCTCGTTCGCTGCGGATATCTGAAGAGTGCGGACCTCGCCGATCGTTTCGGCAATCCCGCAACGCTGGATCCGGCGGGCGACCCGTTGATCGTCGGCGCCAATGGCATCTTCAGCAGCGCCGAGTTCAACGCCGGAGACAATAGCGCCAGGGAATTCCAGAAAACCGCCTCCGTGATGAAAATGGTGATCAACGGGTTCGCCGGTGCCGGTACCATCGAGATGGGTGGATACGACTACCATGGCGGCGCGCGAGCCGAGGGCGAGGTGAAAGATTTCCGCGCCGGACAGTGTATGGGTGCCTGCCTCGAGTACGCGGCCATCAGTGACACCCCGTTGATGATGTATGTGATGTCCGATGGCTCGTTATCATCAAACGGGGTGATCGACAACAGCGTTGATGGACGCGGGAAAGGTGAGTGGACCAGCGACAACAGTTCCACCGCCGCACCGTTTTTCCTCGTATACAATCCTTCAAGGCAGGCAACCGTTGTCGGTGCCACGCCCGAACTGCAGGCCATTCATCAACAGATCGGTTACATGCGTCTGGATGGATCGGTGGAAACGGCAGGCACTCCGGCGGCAAACAACGTCAACCTGCTGGCTGAAACCATCATCCTCAACTATATGGCACTGCACGGCGAGCAGGGAAATTTCGGGGCACTGTTCCCCACCCACGGGTTGGGTAATTCAACGCTGCAGGACAGCCTCACGGCCTTTGAACCAATCGTGGCGGGAACCATCACCAATCCGGTGTAAAAGGAAAACAAAGGGGACAAAAGGACGGAGTAAGAGGCCTAAAAGGGTCTAAGGAGAGACACACTGACCCTTTAGGTCTCTTTATTCCGACCCCTTTACTCTGTCCCCGTTTACACTACCCTCTTTCTGTTGATGATCGATTTAACCTCACTGCTCGCCTGCCCGCGTTGTGACAGCCCGCTGACGGGGTTTCGCTGCACCCCCTGCCGGGTGGACTTTCCCGTGCGCGAGCGCGTGCCTTGGTTGTTCGCCGAACCGGACTCGGCCATGAGCGAGTGGCACAACCGCTGGCAACTCGCATTGGCGATCCTGGAGCGAGATCGCAAACGTGCTGCGGTTGCCCAAAAAGACAGTTCAGACACTCAGGCGCTGGCTCGTCTCGAGCAGCTTGTGCTCGGTTACGCCGAACAGAAAAAGTGCCTCGGGCGTTTGCTTGAACCCCTTGCACATCACGCAGGCGCCGATCTGGAAACTCACCTCGCATTGAAAACCCGGCCGCCGACACAGCAGGGTCTGCTTACCTATGCCGCTAACATGTTTCGGGACTGGTGTTGGGGCGAGGAAGAGAATCGGTTGGCACTGGAGGCGGTGAGTTCCCTGCTGAAAAAAAACGGGCCTGAGAAAATTCTCGTCCTCGGCGCCGGTGCCGGGCGACTCGCATACGATCTTCATCAATCCCTGGATAGCGCAATCACCGTTGCCCTCGATATCAACCCCCTGCTCGCTTATGCCGCAAATCGCATCATCAACGGCGAAACGGTCACCATGTGGGAGTTTCCGCTGGCACCGAGGCGAGCAGAAGACGTGGCGATCGAACGGGCTCTATCGGCACCCGGTCCCGCACGTGAAGGGTTCCATTACGTTCTCGCCGATGCGCTGCGCGCACCATTCAAAACAGCACAGTTCGACGCGGTGGTTACGCCATGGTTTGTGGATATAGTGGAAGAGGCGCCTGCAAAATTGCTCCCGCGCATCAATCGCCTGCTCGAAACCGGTGGCATCTGGATCAATCACGGATCGCTGGCCTTCGGTCAAGCAAACCCGGCAGATCGTCTCAGCCTGGAGGAACTGATATCCCTGAGCACCACCTGCGGTTTCGGTGAGATCGAGTCCAGCGAAACAACCGTACCCTACATGAACTGCCCGAACAGCCGCCATAGCCGCCTGGAGGCCGTGGTGACCATTAAAGCGGTCAAACAAACGGATACCCCGCAACCCGAGCGGCACCAGGCATTACCCGATTGGATCATAGACGGCAGGCGCCCTGTCCCGCTTACCCGGTCTTTTCAATCCCAGGCAACGGTTACGCGTATCCACGCTTTCATCATGTCGCTGATCGATGGAAAACGAACGCTCACGGACATGGCCGATGTTCTGGAGCAACAAAAACTGATGCAAAAGCAGGAGGCGACTTCCGCGATCCGCGGATTTCTCATCAAGATGTTCGAAGAAGAAGGAGGCGGCCGCGGTTATTGATGTGGTCACCCACCGTCAGCGGAGAGTCCCGCTGTGGCGGAACTGGCTAACCCGCCACGGGTTGCATTATTGGTTCGCGGCCTTCGAGTTGCCTGGGACCGAAGGTGATAACCTCCCAGGCATCCTCGCAACGCAATAGCGCCTGGGCGAGCTTGTTGTTCAACGCATGTCCAGACATGTAACCGT
>JAPUJX010000311.1 GCA_027295975.1 Gammaproteobacteria bacterium | reverse complement strand
GTGCCGCACAGCAGACGCTGCATGGAGCCACCGCCGGGAACCTGCATCTCGCCCTGGAAATCGAACCCGAGAGTATCCCGGTAGAACTCCAGCATGTCTCCCGGATTGCGGGTGACGATTCCCAGATCGATGGAATCCTTGCCGAGTTGAACAGTCATGTGGCTATCTCCTGGTGCGGAACTCACAGGGGTGAGCCCTTGGCAAAATTCGGGTCGCGCTTTTCCTTTAGCGCAGTAACCCCTTCTCGGGCTTCGCCGCTGGTGAAACCGAGCATTTCCAATGCGGTGGATGTATCGAATGTCGGGCCGGCCATGCGCAACCAATTGTTCAGCGAGTACTTGGTCCAGCGAATCGCGTTTTGCGCGCCGTTGGAGAGTTTGCGTGCTACCTCCAATGCTTTGTCTTCGAGTTCGTCGTCTTTTACGCACAGCGAAACCAGACCGATGCGCTCGGCTTCGGTCCCTGACAGGCGATCGCAGGTGAGCAGATAGTACTTTGCCTTTGCCATTCCGCATAGCAACGGCCAGATGATGGCCGCGTGGTCGCCGGCTGCGACGCCCAAGCGCGTGTGTCCGTCTGTCAGGCTGACGGATTCTGCAACGATGGATATGTCCGCCATCAAACCAGCTACCAGGCCGGCCCCCACCGCGGGGCCGTTGATGGCGGAAATGATGGGCTTTCCGCAGTTGATGATGTTGTACACAAGGTCTCGTGCTTCTTTCCAAGTTTTGGCCCGGGTGTCGAAATCGTCGATGATGTCTTCGATCATGTCGAAATCACCACCGGCGGAGAACGCCTTGCCTTTTCCGGTGAGAATGACGCAATCGATATCCGGGTCGGCGTCGACTTCCCGCCAGACGTAGGTGATTTCGGTGTGACCGATGGCGTCCAACGCGTTGTAACGTTCCGGACGATTGAAGCTTATGCGCAGAATGCGCGGCTCGGGGTAGTCGAACTCCAGTCGTTGATATCCCGTGTAGCGGTCGCCCATGTGGCTCTCCAACTTGTTATTTTTCCGTGCCGTCTCGAGTCAGTATTTCCACCATGTGTCCGTCTGGATCCAGCCAGTACACTCCGCGCCCGCCGAAGCGGTCGTTCAACTCGCCGTTCTTCGGCGTCCACGGCTGGCTGCCGAATTCGATTCCGCTGGCTCGCAATCGACCGAATATCTCGTCGAATTCAGATTCGGATACTTTGAACGCGTAGTGATGGCTCGAAAAGTCATCCGCGTTGTCGAAATCCATTGTGAGGTGTTCATTGACTTTGACCGGAGCGAAATGAGATATGGCGCCGTTGTAGGTCAGACCGAATATCTGAGCAAAGAACCTCGCCGAGGCCTCTTTTTCGCGGGCCGGCACGATGGTGTGGTTGAGTTCCATGGTATCTCCCAGTGTTGCGTGAAACGGTACGCTTTTTGGCGGATCTGGCAAGTCACCCCGTCAGGCTCGATGTGCGCCGTCACACAGTTCCAGCGGTGGCTATTTGTCACTATCGAATCCGGTCGATTCGGTCCTGATGAGTTGCTGATGCGTTATCTCGTTGTTGTGTTGTTGCTCCTGCCCCTCTTTGCCGGGGCAGATCTTCCGGTCACAGGGCACGGCTGTACCCCTCCGCTTCGTCCGGACGATGGTGTAGATGAGCAGACGTGGGGGGAGTTTTTGGCCGACGTGGATGGCTATCGGGCCTGTATCAGCGAGTTCACCGACAGCAATCACCAGGCGGCGGACGCGCACCGTGCAACGGCAAACGCTGCCACACAGCACTGGAATGAGTTTGTGCGCGATTCTCTGAACGTATCCGAAGATTTTCCCTGGCCTCCTGAATAGCCTTTTGTTGCTCCGCGCAGAAGCAGATAATAGGTGCGGGCAGGTAAGGGGGATTGCAGGTGCAACAGCTCAGCGGACAGGACGCGTCGTTTCTCTATTTCGAAACGCCGAAAACACCGATGCACATCGGCGGCATCATGATCTACGACCAGAGCTCGGTTGCCGGTGGAAAGCTGGGGTTCAAGGATATTCTCGGGCACATTGAAAATCGCCTGCACCGCGCCAGAACGTTTCGTCAGAAAGTTGTAAACGTGCCGTTCAACCTTGATCACCCGTACTGGATCGAGGACAAGGATTTTGACCTGGAGTACCACGTCCGGCACATTCGGTTGCCAGAACCCGGAGACTGGAGGCAGTTGTGCATTCAGGTATCACGACTGCACTCCCGGCCGTTGGATTTCAGCAAACCCCTGTGGGAATTTACCGTGGTTGAGGGGTTGGATGACATCAAAGGACTGCCGAAGGGCAGCTTTGCGATCGTCACCAAGATTCACCACGCGTGTATCGACGGCGTGTCCGGCGTCGACATGATCGAGGCGATTCATGATCTGGAGCCCTATCCGGAGGATGTCCCGAGGCCAACAAGGCCCTGGACGGGAGAACAGGAACCCAATCCGTTCGAGCTGATCCTGCGCGCCCAGTTCAACAACTTTACCCAGCCGTATCGGTTTGCCGAAGTGCTGTCCCGTACCATTCCGGCGCTGGGGCGGCTGGGTCGGGGATTTGCGCAACGCAAACTCGAAGCACCCACCGTGAATCCGCCGCGAACCCGTTTCAATGGACTGATTACCGCACATCGGGTGATCGAGGGGTGCGAATTCGATCTGGCCGAGATCCGCGCGATCAAAAACGTGGTCGAGGGCGCGACGGTTAACGATGTGATCCTTACGCTTTGCGGAGGCGCGTTGCGCAAGTATCTGCAGGCGAAAAACGAGCTGCCTGATGAGCCGATGATTGCGATGGCGCCGATCTCGGTGCGCAATAAGGGCGAGAAAGGCGACATGGGCAATCGGGTGGCGGCGATGACCGTGGCATTGGGAACCCATATCGAAGATCCGGTGGAGCGTTTGGAGACGGTGCACCGGGCCGCGATGTCATCCAAAGAGGTGACCAACGCGGTGGGGGCCAAACTCATGACGGACTACTCGCAGTTTATTCCGTCCACCACCGCTGCGCTTGCGGCCAGGTTGTAC
>JAPUJX010000310.1 GCA_027295975.1 Gammaproteobacteria bacterium | reverse complement strand
CAGGGCGCGAGCCAGTGCCAGACGCTGACGCTGACCACCGGAAAGTGTCACCCCGCGTTCACCCACCATGGCGTCGAAACGCTCGGGAAAGCTCATGATCGAATCGACGATCGCGGCGTCCCGGCAGGCCTCGATCAGCTCCGGTTCGGGAGCGTTGGGTCTGCCAACCGCCAGATTCGCGCGAATGCTGCGTGAATAGAGGAACGGATCCTGCAGCACCACGCCGATCTGCCAGCGCAACCATTGGCGGTTCACGCCGGAGATCTCGATGCCGTCGAGCTTCAGCGAACCACTTTGATAGGGGTACATTCGGAGCAGGACACGAATGAGGCTGGTTTTGCCTGAGCCGGGGGGTCCGACGATTGCGACGGTTTCCCCGGGTGGAATGTGAATCGAGATATCGGTCAATACGGGCCGGCCTTCCTCGTAAGAGAAGTTGAGCCCCTCGATGGTGATTTCGCCTCGTGCGCGGCCATGGCTGGGCACCACCTCGATAGACTCCTCCTCTTCGTGCAGAATCTCGTTGATGCGCTTGAGGGATATCACGGCCTTGCCACTGTCGGTGAGCACCCGGCCGAGTTGTCGAATCGGCCAGATCACGATCGACACAAAGGTCAAAAATGCAAACAGCGTGCCTACGGTCATCGTGCCGTCCATGATGAACGCCGCACCGGCGAACAACACCAGTCCGACCTGCGACATCGAGAAGAAATCACTGGTACCCCAGTAAAAGCCCATCAGTCGTATCAACTGGTAATTGTTATTGCGGAAATCCGCGTTTCTCTCGGCAAACTTCTGAATCTCGAACTCCTGGCGGGCAAACGCCCTCACCACCCGGATACCTGTGAGGTTTTCCTGCAGGGTGGTGGTCATTGCGCCTTCGGATGCGTCGGTGATCTGAAACACCGTTTTTACCTTGGAGAACAACACGTAAGCGCCGATGGCTAAAAAAGGCATGAGGCACAGGGACAACCAGGCGAGACGCCCGTCCATCCAGAATAGAATGGGGGTCACGCAGATGAGCAGCATGATCGCCCGGCCCATCTCCACGATGTCGCTGGACAAAAACACCCGCAGGGTTTCCGCGTCGGAAGAGCAGCGCTGCACGAGGTCGCCGGTGTCGGCGCTGTCGTAATACCCGGCGGGAAGGTGGTGCAGGCGTTGATAAAGCGCCTCCCGCAAACGACGGAGTATTGCCTCCGAGGCGATCGCTGCAAGACGGCCGCGAAAGTACAGAAAAATGCCGCCGATTGCGGTGATCGCTATTGCCAACACCGCGGTCAGCCCAAGGTAGGCGAGATACGGCGTCGGACCGGCGAGCCATTGGGCAAGCTCAACTAATCCGGGTGTTGCGTAGGAGAAGTCCTGTTCCACCACGACGTCGATAGCGTCTTTGCCCAGCAATGGCGCGCCAAACATGAAGAGGTTGGTGAGCGCCATGGACAGAATCGCGCAGACGTAGCGAAACCGTTGCCCTTGGGTGATCTGCCAGAGGTTTCCATGTGTTGCTGCAGTCATTTTCGAATTTATTCCCACTTCTTGACCCGATCTTCTCGTTTAGAGAGGGTCTGGCGACGGTTGTGAGCGGGTTCGAAATCGACTTGAAGCGTAATTCGAAGGTCTTGGAAAGAAAGAACCCGCTCATTTGATGAGCGGGTCCTAAGATTGCTGTCTAGCTCAATTTCAGGAGATGCTCACCGAGGTTTGTTGTGACCTCTATCTCGGTAACTTGGCCCTGTGTAGGCGGGGCCGGCCGTAATGCGAATTTGCATCTCGCCTCCTGGTAAATTCAGCGCCGGAGGATACACGGAATCATGACTCGGGTTCAACGTATTTATAAACGAAACGTGACGTCTTACCCTGCACGGATGGATCGAAAACCGAAACGTCGAGGTTGTCGTTGGAATTTTTCAGCGCATCTACCCCACCGGCGAAGCGGAAACCGTGGCCTTCGATATCCTGGCGTGAGAACGCGGGGTCGATACGATGTAGCTCTTGAGCGGCACTCGAGCCGGAGTTTTCGCTACCAACATGGTCGACGATACCGAGTACGCCGCCAGGCTTGAGGATTCGGTGCAACATGGCGAAAAAACCATCCGGGTCGATGTCCCAACCATCGGTCTTGTAGTACAGATCGTGATACGTCATCACCATGAGCACGAGATCGATGGAGTTTTCCTCCAGATCTATTGCATCCACCTCTTTGTCGTAACGCATGACGCCAGGCAATCTGTCGTCCTTCAAGCGCTCGTCCAGAGCATCCCCGGCAAAATCCAGATAGGCCTGATTGTTGTGCAGAATTACCTTTCCGTCATCGCCTACAACGTATGAAGCGATCTCGCTGTAATAACCTCCGCCGCCAAACAGATCGAGTACGGTCTGGCCTCGTTGAATGCCGAAATGGTTGAGCACGACCTGGGGTTGGCTGCGCTCATCCCGTTCGAGATCGGCCGGAGGCCGGTTCGGATGGGACAGTGCTTCGGCGACGGTTCCGGCCTGCAGTCCGTGGCTCAGCGCACCCATCGCAAGCGCCGTTACGGTGAGAAAACCCAAACTAATTTTCATCTTGTCAGTCCTCCAGATTGACGATCATCTTACCCGTGTTGACCCCGGTAAACAGACCGATGAACGCTTCCGCGGCGCGATCGATTCCGTTCAGCACCGTTTCGGAATATTTGATCTCCCCGGAAGCCACCCATGATTCCATATCGCTACGGAATTTCTCATTCAGGTGGCTGAAATGAGAGACGATAAAACCCCTCAGGGTGAGACCGAGGCCAATTGCCATGGTGAGGTTGTTGGGACCGGGGCTCGGTTCGGTGTCGTTGTACATCGAGATGGCGCCACAAAGTGACAGTCTGCCAAACGGTCGCATGTGGAATAGTGCGGCTTGCAGATGGTCCCCACCGACGTTGTCGAAGTAGACGTCCAACCCATCGGGCGCACCCTCGCGGAGATGGTTCAGCAGGTCGCCGCCGTGATAGTCGAAGGCGTAGTCGAATCCGAGATCGTTGGTCAACCAGGCAACCTTATCCGCGTTACCGGCGCTGCCGAGGACGCGGCATTCCCTGAGCCTGGCGATTTGCCCGACGATGCTCCCCACTGCACCGGCCGCCCCTGAGACGAAAACCGTTTCGCCACGCTTGAGCGCCGCTACTTCGAGCAGCCCTACATAGGCCGTCATTCCCGGCATGCCGAGTACCCCGAGGTAAGCCGATGCCGGTGCCGTCAGGTTACCCAGCTTGGTGAGCGCGTTCCCATCGGCTGTGAAGGCTTCCCTCCAGCCGTTGTTGCTTTGCACGTAATCGCCTTCGACGAAATCTCCGTCGCGGGATCGAACCACCTGGCCGATGGCGCCGCCGGTGAGGGTTTCGCCGATCTGAAACGGGGGTACGTAGGATTTGCGATCGACCATGCGTCCGCGCATATACGGATCGACACTCATACAGACATTGCGGACCTGGACCTGGCCGTCTCGAGGGTCCGGCACCTCGACACTTGCGACGGCAAAATCCTCGTTTTCAGGCATCCCTACCGGACGCTGACGTAGTTGTACCTCTCGGCTTTCCATGAATCCCCCCCAGGGTGTTTGTAAAACGACGAACGGCGCAAGGATGCGCCTCTACATCAGAATTGCAAACCCATGAAACAACGGGTCTAAAAGTAGTCCACGTCGAGGATCGTAAACGCCAGGTCTGTGGCCCCGGTTAGAAGCAGTAACGCGGCACCTTGATCGTTTGGCAGAGGTATGTGGGTTGCGTCTACCCTGAGTTGGTTCCAGGTGGGATCTACCGCCTGCCAGACGCCATTCACCGCCACCTCGTTCCACGCATGAAAGGCGAAAGCAGGTTCGTTCCGCGAGGTGTACGCCAGCCCGATGATGGTCCGGCTTGGCATGCCGAGAGTGCGTGCCAGGGTCGTGAACAGATCGGCGAATTCCATACAGTCGCCGGTGCGCGTGTCCAATGCCGTGAGCACCCCGATAGGGTCCGAGTTCGGATCGTAACGGAGATAGGCGTGTACGAAGCTGGTCAGCGAAGTGAGTTTTTCCGCATCGGTGACGGTACCCGCAGTTGCTTCCTTTGCCAGTTGGATTACCCGCCTGGCCGAGGTCGGAAAGTGCAGCGTTTCCTCCAGTTCGGTTCCTGCCCGGGGAACGTGTGCCAGGGGATTGGCTGATAACTCGAGGGTCCAGACACCGTCCTGCTGGCGGGCGGTGGTAAAAAGACGATCTGCGCGGATGTTGCTCGAGACCTCTACAACCAGCCGCTTAATATTAGTGTGATCGTATAAAGGAACGTTGGTCGGTACGTAGTAGCTGGCGGTGCCCAGGGAACTGCGCTGGGTGAGGGCCGCTGACCGGCTGCTGGCCTTCAGGTCGAAGATACCGGCCATCGAAGCCGCGATGGGCACGAACTGGTCGTCCAGCTGAATGATCGTGGAGTCAAAGGGTGCCGCGTTCGCCACGAGGTATCCAGTTTCGTTGTGGTCGGTGACGCGATATTTCTTCCGCACCACCGCGAGGCGTGAAAAATCGAGTGTCGGCACCGTTGTCACCGTCCCGACCGCCGGTTCCTCGGAGGTCAGCCAGGATTCGAAAGCCAGGTAGTCGGCGAGGTCGTAATTCCAACTCAGGTGTTTTGACTCGCTGTCCCGGTCGCGCTGCACGACGGCGTCATAGCCGGTTTCGGCGCGGCTGAGAATAACGCCTTCGCCGCTGCCGCGACGGTCGATCCGATAGCTTGCCGAGGAGAGAGCGAAAGGTGGCGCGGCTTCGAAGGTCAGACGATGGGTTACGGAAACCGGTTGGCGGGGACTCAGTCCAAAACGCAACTCTCGGGAAAAATGCCAGCGGCCGATAAAGTCGCGCTCGGCCAGGGTGTGCAGATAACCGACCTGTTTCGTATTCAGAAATACCTGATACCAACGCTCACCGGACAAACGCAGGGCACTTTGTATCGCCGCGGGTGCCTGCGACTGGTTGATCCATGCGATCCCGGCAAGCAGGAGACAGGTGCAGGTTCCAATGAAGAGCCGCGGACGCAAATCACCCTCCGTTTTTAATTAAAGACCGTTGGCACAGAATCCGACTCTGCCAGACCTCGTTTCCTACCCGGTACCCTCGCACTTTACTCCGACCCCTTATCTTCCTCTAGATCTGTCAGGGACCTGGACAACGATGAAGCTCGTCGCTCATTGATGGTCCCGACCATGTGTTATCTGATCATGCCCTGGGGTTTTTGCTGCCACCAGAACGGCTCCAGCTTACGATCCCCCGTAGTCACTTCTTCCAATGTACCAGATAAATAAACTCTGCCGTTGAGTACAACGTGACTGATTTTTTCGCTGTTTCTGATATCGATCAGCGGATTAGCGTCGAGGATGACCAGATCGGCGAGTTTACCGGCTTCGATAGAACCCAGGTCGCCGTCCATCGCCAGATAAGTTGCCGGGTTGATGGTAGCCGTGGACAGTGCCTGCATGGGCGACATCCCGCCTCTTGCGAAACTCCACATTTCCCAGTGCGAGGCCAAACCCTCCCGTTGCCCATGGGCGCCGATATTCACCATGACGCCAGCTTCCATCAGCACCTTCGCTGACGCGGCGGAGTCGTCATCCTTGTAGTCGCTTTCCGGCGCCATCTCCCGCCTTACCGATCTTGGTTGGAGAACGGTTGGCGGCACGAAGCGAGACAGAATAGGGTGTTTCCACACTTCCGTATGCTGGTAGAAATAGTCTTCGGATGTTAAGCCGCCATAGGTCACAACCAGCGTTGGGGTATAACCGGCGCCGGACTGTCGCCAGAACTGGGTGATGTCGTCATACATCACCAGCGTTGGCACATTGTGTTCGATCCCGGTGATCCCGTCGGCAATCAGGTTCATGTCCAGGTGGAACAATGAGCCTCCTTCGGCAACGCTCATAATGCCTTCGGATCGTGCGGCTTCAATGATCTGTTGGCGCTGGTCTCTTCTTGGCTGGTTGTAGTTCTTGATGCTGATTGCGCCCTGGGCTTTCAGCCTGCGAATATGACTCAACGCGTCAACCAGGGAATCGACTGGTGCCCAGGAGGTGCTTTTTGCGCCGTAGACGATCTCTCCCGTGGAAAAGATTCGTGGTGACAGGATTCTTCCAGCACGAGCGTATTCGGCTGCGGCAAACACCTGGGTGGCGGTACTCGAGGGGTTGTGCAGGGTGGTTACCCCGAAGGCGAGGTGAGCCAGGGAATTCCAATTCTGCTGGGGAATGATCTGGCCGTCAGCGTAAGCGCCGTGGGCGTGGATATCGATCAACCCGGGGATAATGGTCTTGCCGTTCATTTCAATAACGGATGAACCATTCGGAATATTCGTTTCGTGGGCCGGCCCGACCTGGGTGATGCGGTTTTTGGAAATCAAGATGGTGCCGTTCTCGATAACCGATCGATCGCCGTCCATGGTGATAATTCGGGCGCCGGTCAATGTTAGTTCACCGTCTGGAACGTCGTACTGAATTGACTGGGACAGGTTTACGGCCTCGGCATTCGGTTTTTCATCGAACAGTGCGTCGGGCATGGAGACCGTTTTCAAATGCGGCCCAACGGACCAGCTGAGGTTCGCCGAATCGTTGGACCAGTGAATATAGGTGCCGCCGATATCGCTCACCCTTTTTGAGGGTAAACCCTTCTGTTTTGGGCCTAAGGAAATTGTTTTGCCGGTTTTGGCGAACGCCGAAACATATACATGGTGGTTTTCTTCGAATGCGATGAATCTGGTGTCCGGGGACAATTGAATATCGGTGCCGAACTCACTTTCCGCGACGGCTTTGATGTTGTGTCCATCCCCGGTCATGGACAATAACTGGGTTTTTGCCGTGTCGCTGTCTCTGCCGGA
>JAPUJX010000031.1 GCA_027295975.1 Gammaproteobacteria bacterium | reverse complement strand
GTCATGGGGCCTTTCGTTGCCGTTGGGTGATGATCGAACCAAGCAGCGCCAGCGCGCGCGGCAGGTCGGGTGAGTTATCCAGGATTGGCCGCAGGGGATCTTCTTTCAGCCGGCGCATGCGGGTAACGGCATTTTTCAAATGAAACCTCGGATTGTTGAGCTTCCCGTTCACCTCGGACCAGTTCAGCGGCATTGAAACCGACGCGGCTACTTCCGCGCGAGCGCTGAACGGAGCCACGAGCAGGCGACCGTGACCGTTTTGCAGATAGTCCACATACACTCTGTTTTCGCGCGCTCTTATTGACCGGGCGATGGTGGCGATTTTTGGATAACGGTCCACGATGACCCGCGCAAGCAACTCGCCCAGGGTTTTTGCATGGTCGTGGGTGAGTTGATTCGCCAACGGCAACAATACGTGCAGGCCGCTTGCCCCGCTGGTTTTGGGGAACGCCGGCAGGTTGATCTCTTCAGCGAGTTCGCCAATGGCCCGGGCCAGTTTGATCACGTCCTTGAACGGCGCCGATTTGGGGTCAAGGTCGAGCACGCACCAGTCGGGGTGTTCGAGTTGGGTGATGCGGCTGTGCCAGGCGTGAATAGGGATGGTACCCATATTGGCCAGGTATTTGAGCGCCGCGGTATTCTGCACGATGAAGTAGTGGACCTCCCGTTCGGCGCCTTCGCTCCATAACACTTCGCGCTGAATCCAATCCGGCACGAAGTCGGGGGCATCGCGCTGGTAAAAAGACTTACCGTGAATACCATCGGGAAACCGTGTCAATACCAGCGGGCGATCCCGGAGATAGGGCAACATCCAGGGAGCTATCTGTTCGTAATAGTTCACCAGATCTCCCTTGCTGAGTTCCTTCTCCGGATAAAACACCTTGTCTGCATGAGTGATCGAAACGACCGGCTCGGGTGCCGGTGTCAAAGGCTGAGAGATTGGATTCTCGTACCGGCCTTTACATTCCGTTGCGATCTTATCGTCGCGCAGCCGTCGAAAAACCGGTTGTCTGAGCAGGCCGTCACGCGTGTACTCTTTGAAACCGATCTCGCATACCAGACCTGGCTCGACCCAGACGACTCGTGATCTGGCTGTCTGGTCCAGGAGTGCATCTCCAGGCGGAAGATTTTCGAGTGCGGCGAGTACCTCTCGCCGTTTTGCGGTGCCGAGTCCAGAGCCGACGCGTCCAACGTAAGTGAGTCCGGAGGTTCGATATTCACCGAGAGCGAGTGATCCTAGATCTCGAGGATTGGATCGGTTGGGTAACCAGCCAACGATGACATAGTCGTCGGTACGTTGGTGACGCACCTTAGTCCAGGCGTTAGACCGTCCGCTGCGATACAGCGAATCCCTCTGTTTGGCAACCACACCCTCCATGCCGAGTTTTATTGCAGCCCGATAGGTCGACTTTCCCTTCGCAGTTATGTGTTCCGAAAGACGCAAAGGCCCGAGGCTCGGCAGTAAACGACGAAGATAGGACTTTCGTTTGATCAGGGGGAGTTCGCGTAGATCATAATTGAGGATCTGCAGGGCGTCGAAGACATAATAGGTACAGGGCAGTTCGATGGCTGCCCGTGCAACTTCGAGTTCACCGGACAGACGAGCTCGTTGTTGTAACAAGGAAAAGCTCGGCACTCCCTGCTCGTTGTGGACTACCAGCTCACCGTCGACCAGGAATTGGTCGAACGGAAGGCGAAAAACGCTTTGTGCAATCTCCGGGAAACTGGCGGTGAGATCGTGTCCGTTGCGCGAGTGCAGGGTTACCTTCGACGTGTTTTTTTCTGCGAGCAGGCGATAGCCGTCGTACTTCAGCTCATACAACCAGTTGTCGTTGTCGAAAATCTCTCCCGTTGAGGCGAGCATTGGCTTGGCCGAGACGGTGCGTTTCTGTAACCTGGCCCCGGCTTTTTTCAGCTCACCCGTCAATCGGGCGGCTTTTCGCCGCGGATTTTTCAGTTGTGCGACGGTGAGCCCGGAATGTATCGAGTCGTCCGCATAGGGGGCATCTTCCGCGGCCCACTGATCCTGCTCCTTTATGAACAACCACTCGTTGCCTTTGTTCGTCGTGGTTTTGCTTGCGCTTTTCATGCGCACCAGGGTCCAACGACCGTGGAGTTTGTGGCCATTGAGTTCGAAGAGAAGTTTGCCTTGTTTCAAACCGGTTTTGAAATTGTTGAGAGGTACGTAGGTGCCTTTGTCCCAGATGATGACCTGACCGGCACCGTAGTTGCCTTCTGGAATCCGACCTTCGAAATCCGCGTAGTCGAGGGGGTGGTCCTCTACATGCGCGGCAAAACGTTTGTCTTTTGGATTGCGCGAAGGTCCTTTGGGCACTGCCCAGGATAATAGTACGCCATCTGCTTCGAGGCGCAGGTCCCAATGCAGGTGTCGCGCCTGATGTTGCTGAACGACGAACAGCTTTCCCGTCTTCGGTAACAACAAGCGACCGAAAGGTTCCGGCGTGGTACCTGCGTGACGCTTGTCACGGTAGGTTTCTAAGCGTCTTGAGGGCATAGATTACCTGCGTTATAGTCGCGCTCCGCCCGCCGTAGGAGAATTTCCATGGCAGCACGTGCCATCGGATCCAGCACCATATCGTTCGGATTGGTTGCCATTCCCGTCAAAATGTATTCCACAGTGGATACCACAGCGGCCATTCATTTCAACTACCTGAGTAAAGATGGTTCCAGGTTGAAGCAGCAGTATATCCGTACCTCCGACAACCAGGTAGTTGAGCGCGAGGACCGGGTACAAGGGTACGAATTTGCCAAGGGACAATACGTGTTGTTCACGGCGGAAGAAATCAAGGCAATGCAGGTTCAGTCCACCAATGCGATAGATATTGCCGAGTTCATCCCCCTCGATAAGGTGGAACGCCTGTTCATAGAGAAGGTGTATTATCTGGGACCCGACAAGGGGGCTGCCCGTTCCTATCATTTACTCAAAGAAGCGCTGACCCGAACCGGCCGTGCCGCACTTGCAAACTATGCTGCCCGGGGCAAAAGTTATCTGGTTCTGGTTCGACCCATGGGTGATGGCCTGATCATGGAGCAGCTCAAACATCATGATGAGCTGCGCCCGTTTTCCGAGGTGCCCCTCGATTCGTGCGAGATCAAAGAAGAGGAACTCGAACTTGCTCTCACGATCATAGAGCAGCGGGTGAATCAGGAATTTATGCCAGAAAACTACGAAGACGAAGTCCGCTCGCGTATGATGGCGCTGATCCAGCAGAAGGTGGATGGTCAGGAAATTTCGGTTGTGCCTGAAGAGGCGTCGGAAAGCAAGATCGTCGATCTCATGGAGGCACTGAAGGCGTCTGTCAATGCAGCGGGTGATCGAAAGTCCGCTCGACGAGTGGGCAAGCGTGCCGCAGTCAAGTCTACGGCGGGTAAGCGCGCGACGAAGTCGGCCAGCAATGCGAATAGGGGACGTAAACGATCCAGCGGTTAGGAATTCTTTGCATTGGGTGGTGGGTATAGTACTCGGGAAGTATCCGAGCTAATC
>JAPUJX010000309.1 GCA_027295975.1 Gammaproteobacteria bacterium | reverse complement strand
TGACCAACGCATCTGCTGTGATTTCGACATCCGTTTGTCGATCAGCTGGTTGACCGCGGACTCCATGAACGCGGTGGAGATTCGTCGACCGCTACGGTACTGGGCGGTGAGTTGGAACTGACCTGGAACCCGGCTGCAGGTTTCGAGGTTCTCCTAGGGGCCAGTGTTCTCGACGCAGAGGTTGAAGATGTGGGCTTGCCGGGGGGACAGATAGTCGACAACAGTATGCCGTTGGCTCCGGATTTCACCTTTAACACCATTGTTCGCAAGGCCTGGTTGATCGGCGGTTCAGAGTTGGCCATGCAAGTTGACTACAACTACACTGATAGTTATTACAGCGACTCCCTCAATACCCCGTCTGCCGAGGTAGACAGTCATGGAGTTGCCAATGCACGTCTGAGTTATGGGCCGGACGACGGCCGCTGGCAAGTGGCATTGAACGTCAGGAATCTGACAGATGAAGATGAAATGATGTTCCACATCCCGACCCAGTTGGGCTTCTCGGAAGATGCCGCGCGCAGGCCCCGCTGGGCGAGCGTGCAGTTCATCTACCGAATGAATTGACCGAAGGGAGGCTTGTCATGCCTGGCTTGAGCCAAGTCGATCGCGCCATCGTTCCACCGAACATCGTCTTCCCGCAAGACTATAACGCGGCCTACGATCTGCTGCAGCGCAATTTGCAGGCCGGTCGCGGGGACAAGCCGGCATTCATCGACGACCGGGGAAGCTATACCTACAACGAGCTTGAGCGGCGCTCATCCGCGTTCGCAAACGTACTGCGCGATCGCGGCGTTCAGATGGAGCAGCGCATCCTGCTCTGCCTGCTTGACTCGATCGACTTCCCCGTCGTTTTTCTGGGGGCAATCAAGGTCGGCGTGGTTCCAGTTGCGGTCAACACCTTGCTCACCCCGGATGACTACCGTTACATGCTCCAGGACAGCAGGGCACAGATGCTGCTGGTATCGGAGGCCTTGTTGCCCCTGTTCGAGCCACTGCTCGACGAATCCTCCCATCTCAAATCCATTCTGGTTTCCGGCGCTGACGAGCAGGCCGAGAACTCCCTATGTGCGGCGCTCGCTGCGTCCAACCCGGAATGTGTTATCGCGCCGACCAGGTGTGACGACATGTGTTTCTGGTTGTACTCTTCGGGATCTACCGGCGCGCCCAAGGGAACGGTACACAAGCATTCCAGCCTGATCCAGACCGCTGAGTTGTACGCACGCGCAGTGCTTGAACTCAGCGAACAGGATATTGTGTTCTCCGCGGCGAAACTTTTTTTCGCCTACGGTCTGGGGAATGGGATGACCTTCCCGATGTCCGTTGGCGGCACGGCGGTGCTGATGGCCGAAAGACCCACGCCAGAGGCGGTCTTCGCGCGGCTCACAGAACACCAGCCCACGCTGTTTTTTGGCGCACCCACGTTGTTCGCCGGGATGCTCGCCAGCGCAGACCTGCCTGACAGGGATCAACTCTCGCTGCGCTACGCGGTGTCCGCCGGTGAATCGCTGCCCGAGCATCTGGGCAAGCGCTGGCTGGAGCAATTCGGGGTGGATGTGCTGGACGGCATTGGATCCACCGAGATGCTGCACATCTATCTGTCCAATCAACCCCAGCAAACCCGCTACGGGACTACCGGGGTGCCTGTGCCCGGCTACGAATTACGGGTCGTGGATGACGATGGCCACACCCTGCCGCCGGGAGAGATTGGAGAACTGCAGATCAAAGGTCCCAGCAGCGCCATTTTTTACTGGAACAACCGCGAGAAAACGCTGGCCACGTTCAATGGGCAATGGGTGCGAAGCGGCGACAAGTACCACCAGGACGAGGACGGATATTTCGTCTTTCACGGCCGCAGCGACGACATGTTGAAGGTCAGCGGAATCTATGTGTCTCCGATAGAAGTCGAGGCGGCACTGATGACACATCCGGCTGTGCTCGAGGCGGCTGTCGTGGGCCGAGAGGATGCCGACGAACTGGTAAAACCCGCAGCCTACGTGGTGCTACAGCGCGGCCACGAGCGCTCGGAAGCGCTTGCGACGGCCCTAAAGAGCCATGTCAAGACTGTACTGGCACCTTACAAATGTCCCCGCTGGTTCGAGTTTGTCGACGAACTGCCCAAAACGGCCACGGGCAAAATACAACGTTTCAAGTTGCGCCAGGCCGCAGCAGTCTGACTCACTCACATTCAGGTATTTTTCCCTTACCATGGAATCCTCCCGTCATGATTGATTTTCGCACCCATCCGGATAAGTACTCGCACTGGAAACTTTCACTGGAGGGCGACATCGCCTACCTCCTCATGGATGTCACTGAAACAGAGGGCATTTTTCCGGGCTATGAGTTGAAGATGAATTCCTACGACATCGGGGTCGACATCGAGCTCTACGATGCGGTTCAACGACTGCGATTTGAACACCCGGAAGTCAAGGCCGTGGTACTGGGGTCGGCGAAGGACCGTATGTTCTGCGCGGGCGCCAATATCAGGATGCTGGGCGCTGCCGCGCACACCCACAAAGTGAACTTCTGCAAGTTCACCAATGAGACTCGCAATTCGATCGAAGATGCCACGGAGTACTCTGGTCAGCGTTATCTCTGTGCGGTAAACGGTACCGCCGCGGGCGGGGGTTACGAGTTGGCATTGGCGGCAGACTACATCCTGCTGGTGGACGACGGCAACGCGTCCGTGTCACTGCCCGAGGTTCCACTGCTGGCTGTTTTACCCGGTACCGGCGGCCTCACTCGCCTGGTCGATAAACGCAAGGTGCGTCGCGACCTGGCCGATGTATTCTGCACCGTGGAAGAAGGCGTACGCGGCGAACGCGCAGTCGACTGGCGCCTGGTGGACGAGTTAGTACCAAACTCCACATTCGCTGAAACGGTTCGGGAGCGGGCCCGGGAATTCGCCGGACATTCCTCTCGACCGCATGGTGAAGCCGGTATCGAGCTGGCCACCCTCTCTCGCGAGCTGGACGAAAACCAAATCCTCTACCCACATCTTGTAGTGGACTTCGATCCTCGACTGCGTACCGCAACGCTGCTGTGCTCAGGACCTGAAGATGCTGCTCCCGCGAGTATCGACGTAATCAAGGAACAGGGAAGCGACTTCTGGCCGCTGGCACTGGCGCGCGAACTTGACGATGCCATATTGTATCTGCGTCTCAACGAGCTGGAACTGGGAACCCTGATTTTCAAGACCCGCGGGGACGGAAGCCTGGTTGGCGAATACGATGAACTGCTCGGGGAACACAGCGATGACTGGCTGGTACGGGAGATACAACTGTACTGGAAGCGCGTGCTCAAACGCATTGACGTAACCTCCCGCTCCATTATCACCCTGATTGAACCCGGCAGCTGCTTTACCGGAACCCTGGCTGAGCTGGCCTTCGCCGCAGACCGGAGTTACATGCTGGACGGTCAATTCGAAGGCGAGGACACGGCTGCCGCGACGATCATCCTGAACGAGTCCAACTTCGGACTCTATCCCATGTGCAACGGCCTGAGCCGGTTACAAACCCGTTTTCTCGGCGAACCGGAGAGTGTCGACAGGGCGCGAGCGCTGGTGGGGCAGGAACTGGACGCGCAGCGCGCGCTGGATTCGGGCCTGATCACGTTTGCACTGGACGATATCGACTGGGAGGACGAACTGCGAATGTTCATGGAGGAGCGTGCGAGCTTTTCACCGGACGCAATGATCGGGATGGAGGCAAATCTGCGCTTTGCCGGCCCGGAAACCATGGAAAGCAAGATTTTTGGTCGCCTGACCGCCTGGCAGAACTGGATATTCCAGCGACCCAATTCGGTGGGCGCTACCGGGGCGCTGACTTTATACGGCAGCGGCACACGACCAGCATACGATTTGAAGAGGGTATAAACGATGACTCAGCCAATACAAAAAGTGAACTACGACGATCTCATTCCCAACAACGTCAACCTGGCGGAGGATAGAAAACTCAAACGTGCAATGGAACAGTGGTATCCCAAGTTCATCGACTGGTGGAATGACATGGGTCCCGAGGGTTTTCAGGATGTCGAGGTGTACTTGCGAACTGCTGTTGGGGTAGACCCCAAGGGCTGGGCGGTATTCGGCCACGTCAAGATGCCGGAGTACCGCTGGGGCATTCTGCTAGCAGATAAGGAAGAAGGGCGTACTATTCCCTTTGGCAAACACAAGGGGGAGCCGGTCTGGCAGGAGGTACCCGGTGAGTACCGCGCCATGCTGCGCCGCCTTCTGGTCATACAGGGAGACACGGAACCTGCATCGGTAGAACAGCAACGCCATTTGGGCACCTCTGCTCCCTCCCTGTATGACATGCGCAACGGTTTCCAGATCAATGTCGAGGAGGGACGGCACTTGTGGGCCACGGTATATCTGCTGCAGAAATACTTCGGACGCGATGGCCGGGAAGAGGCAGAGGGCATGCTGCAACGTCGATCCGGTAACGAGGACCGCCCCAGAATCCTGGGTGCTTTCAACGAGGAGACACTGGATTGGCTCTCTTTCTTCATGTTCACCTTCTTTACCGACCGGGACGGCAAGATGCAGCTGGAATCCCTTGCTCAATCCGGTTTTGATCCCCTGTCCAGGACCTGTCGGTTCATGTTGACCGAAGAAGCACACCACATGTTCGTCGGCGAGACCGGCGTCAGACGCGTGGTGGCGCGCACCTGCCAGTCCATGAACGATGCGGGGATTAGCGATCCCAACGACATTGAAGCGGTGCGCCGACTTGGGGTTATCGACCTACCCACCATACAAAAGAAGGTGAACTTTCACTTTTCCGTCACCCTGGACCTGTTTGGCTCGGAGGTTTCAACCAATGCAGCGGCCGCCTATGAAGCCGGCCTCAAGGGCCGCTATGGGGAAACAAAAATTTACGATGATCACCAGTTGCACGACAGCAGCTACCCGGTCACAAAGCTGATCGAGGGCGAGTTCAGGGTGGTCGAGGAAACGGCGCTCACTGCCCTCAATGCGCGCCTGCGAGACGATTACATCGTGGATGCGCAGGTCGGCGTGG
>JAPUJX010000308.1 GCA_027295975.1 Gammaproteobacteria bacterium | reverse complement strand
GTTCCAGCGAGATCCGAATAATGTTCCGCCAGGGCATCCAACTCGGCAACTGCGACACTGTGGTCCGGCGCCAGGCGAAGGACTTCTTTATATGCCTGGATAGCGGCCGTTGCCGACGGTATGTCCGAGAGTCCGTGGCTCCGTAACAACGCTTGAGCGCTGGTCAGCAGACTGTTTGCGTGCTGATAATTCGTGAGTCGCTGGGTGAGGTTTTCGAGGGTGGGGTCTTCGGGGAAAGCCCCAACGGACTCGTCGAGTTTTGTTTCGGCAGCCGCCAGGTTTCCCTGCCTCAACGCGGTCAATACGTCGTCTTTCCACTGCTCGGCCAAGCCCTCGATAGCGCTGAGTGCCGCCAGGTGTTCGGGCTCGATACTCAGTACCCGGCGGTAGCCGGCCACAATTGCCCCCAGGCTCTGGTTCGGATCTTGATGCAGCGACTGGGCGTCGTTCCAGGCCACCTGCACCATGGGGTCTTCGATGATGCCCGTCACGGCCATCAGCCTGGTGATCCACTCGGGTTGCTGAATGAATACCCAACTACCAGCCCCGATCAGGGTGAACACCAACCCCAGCGAAGCAATTTGCCGAAACATACGCCGTCGTCTCTGGCGGCGGGATTGGCGTTTGGCGCGCACCGGGTCCCGCGCGGTGGTCAGCAGAGTACTGCCGACCGCACGGATTTCCCGTGTCGTCACTACCTTGGATTTTACGGTTGCGTTGGGGAGTTCGGTGGAACTGCGCACCTCATCCAGCGCCACACCCAACTCGGCGCCGGTCTGATAGCGGTGCTCGGGGCTTTTTGCCAACATCCGGTCAATCATGGGCTGAAACGCATTGAGGTAGTGCGGCAGGCGGGGAATGGGCTCCTGCAGGTGTTTAATCCCGATCGATACCGCGGAGTCGGCGTGGTAGGGCACGTCACCCGTGAGCATGCGGTAGAACACGACACCCAGGCTGTAGAGATCCGAACGTCCATCCAATTCACGGCCGGCTGCCTGCTCAGGGCTCATGTATTGTGGGGTTCCCACTACGATACCCGGCCGGGTAAGGCCCGGATTCGTGGTAACCGTCCGGGCAATGCCGAAATCCGTCAGTACCGCGCTGCCGTCTTCTCTGAACAGGATATTTTCCGGCTTGATATCACGATGGATAATTCCTTTGAGGTGTGCGTAATCGAGAGCTTTGCCGATGTCCTTGATTACTTCGATGAGTTGGGTGACGTGCATGCCCTGTTCCAGGGAATGGTTGAGATCACCGCCCGGCAGATATTCCATCACCAGGTACAATAGAGATTCGTGAGCACCCACATCGTGGACCTGCACGATGTTCGGGTGGGTCAACTGGGCGTTGATGCGTGACTCGCGCAGAAAGCGCTTACGGAAATTAGTATCGTTCGCGTAACCTGGGGAAACGACCTTGAGCGCAACCATCCGCCCAAATTTGTTCTGCACGGCCAGGTGCACCCGGGCCATGCCGCCCCGGCCGATCTCCCGCTCAATTCGAAAGCCAGGCAACTCCACAACTATTTAGTCCAGTGCTCCAACATCCTATTGCCGAGTCCCGATCACGCTGCCTCATACCCGTTTGGCATCACGTTTCGCCGGGCTTGAGAAGCTGCACTTCGCCAGTGACCAGTTTACCCAGCACGAACTGCCCGGCAACGATAACGAGTTCGCCATCAAGACTCGCCGCCAGACCTTGCCCGTGCGCCAGACCGTTTACGCACTCGGGACCATCGAACATCCAATTCCGTTCTTGAACGACCAAGGTGCACCGTTGCTCCTCCACCAGAAGCCTGCTGAAGATCAATGCACCTTCATGCCAGTGCTGCAGTTCCTTGGTCCCATCTGGTTGCCGCTTGACGCCGTAACCTTGCATCCTGTTGTCTGCAAACTGACCTTGGTAAATCGTGCCGTCACGCCAATAAAATATACCGAGCCCGCTGCGTTCGTCCGCGGCAAATTCCCCGGTGTAACGGTTACCGTTCGGCCACTCGAACACGCCACCACCCGATCTGGCGCCTCTCGTGAACGTCCCCGAGTAGCTTCGCCCATCGGGCCACTCGAACAGACCCTGCCCGTGCTGCACTCCATCCACGAATGCACCCTGATACCTTTCTCCGGTAAACCAATGGAATTTACCTTCTCCCGTTCGTTTTCCGTCCCGGAACGCGCCCTCGTATTTGTCTTTGTTGGCCCACACGAAAATACCCCGACCATGCATCTGGTTTTGTACGAATTCGCCGGTATATACATCTCCGTTCGGAGATCGCAAAACCCCACGACCTTCCCGCCGGTCCGCGACGAAGCTGCCGTTGTAGGTGCGTCCGTCCGGCCAATAATAGAATCCCTCTCCCTGCATGCGGTTACCGACGAAGGCGCCTTTGTAGCGGTGGCCATCCGCCCATACGTATACGCCTTGCCCGGAGCGCGTACCGTCCACCACATCACCTTCGTATATGTCGCCATTGGGAAGCAATATGCGCTCATCACCGGCTTGCACATGGAGGCTGAGCACAGCCACCACCATTCCAATCGTCAAGGCATATATCGTATGGGGCGCTCGATTCACCTCGGTGGCCTTAAGAAATGTCGCCGCTTACAGTACTTTAATTGAATCATCTTTTCTTCCCTGGGCCCGAGGAAATCCGTCCTAATTCTCCGGTTCTGTGAGCGTCCGCAAATTCGTTGCCCACCTGCCTCCCAACAGGGTGTTAGGAGCCGTTCTGATCGGTCCGGTGAGCTATTCGATGTAGCGCAGTTGAATGGCATCTGTTTTACGTTTTGCCAGCACGTCCGAAATCACCACGACCTTTGCGTTCTCCTCGAAACCTTCGCGTTGTTTCAGGATCATCAGTGCGCGTTGTAGTGTTTTCTCGGGTTCGCTGCTGAATTGCATCCGGTAACTGAGTACCGCGCGATTCAAAGATAACCTCCGACGGGTTTTGCTGTTGTTGGTGAACGCATAGATAGGTACAGATTGCGGTCGTGCGCTTGTTACAAGATCGGCAGTGAGGCCCCTTCGAGTAATTACCACAATACCTGCCGCGTTGATGTCTTCAGCCAGGCTGACCGCGTTGTTTGCGATGTATTGCTTATCGTTATCGGCAATCAGCTCTTTTTCATAACCGAGCCCTGGCCATTTCTCTGTTTGCCTGGCAATCGCGTCGAGTTGTTCCACGCAGCGCACCGGATATTTTCCTATCGTCGTTTCTCCCGAAAGCATGATTCCGTCCACGCCTTCGTAAATTGCGTTGGCTACATCGGTGACCTCTGCTCGAGTTGGCATGGGATTGGAGATCATCGACTCGAGAAGATGTGTCGCCACGATTGATCGCTTTCCCCATTTGGCCGAGGAGTGAACAATTCTTCGTTGTATGTTCGGTAAATCCGCTATGTCGGTTTCAATACCCAGGTCCCCGCGAGCCACCATGACGCCATCGGCGGCACGGACTATCTCGTGGACGTTGTGCACTCCTTCGGAGTCTTCGATTTTTGCGATGATTTGTACCGATCCTGCCTTGGTTCTGGACTGCAGGAGTTTCCGCAACTCGGCAATATCACTTGCCGAACGCACGAACGATAGCGCGATAAAGTCCACGTCGTGTTCCAGACCAAACTCTATGTCTTTCCGATCCTTGGCGGTGATCGACGGCAGGTTGATGCGAACACCGGGCAGATTGACATGGCGTTTGCTACCCAGCGTTCCGCCGTCGATTACCCTGCAAATCAGTTGATGGCGTTTCTTGTCCAACACCTCGAAGTTGATCAGGCCATTGTCTACCGTCATGCGGTTGCCGACTTCCAGCACGTCGACAAGGTCGGAATAGTTGACATGAATCGAACTGGTCTCTACGTCGTCGGTGCGTACGCTCACGACGACCACCTGGCCCGGCTTGAGATCGATGGGTTCGTTGATCTCGCCGGTGCGGATTTCGGGGCCCTGGGTGTCGAGCAGGATGGGTAACGGATACTGTACCTTCCGATTGAGCGTCTTGATCCAGTTGATGATTCTTGCGGCGCCGGCGTGGTCGGCGTGAGACATATTCAACCGGACGAGATTCATACCGGCGTAATAGAGTTTTTCCAGCATGGGATAACTCGCCGTGGCAGGCCCGATGGTGCAGACGATCTTGGTTCGACGGATATTCACCGGCGGCAGCTTAGTTTGTCCCGGGGCAAAATACCCGTATTTCGAAAAGGGACAAAAATGGAACCTGACCCCATTTTCTAGTTGCCGTGGAGAACGCTGGTATTCTGGAGCCAGAACTCTGCCAGCCCTGCGCTCACCTGCCGGGCCTTGAGCACTCGCGGATTCCAATGGGCCGGGAAAT
>JAPUJX010000307.1 GCA_027295975.1 Gammaproteobacteria bacterium | reverse complement strand
GTTCCGGATTCAGATCGAGCATCTCGTCTTCGCGCTCCTCCGGCTGTCCGATGATCGTCGTCCACGCATCGTCCACGACAACATGGCATGTCGCGCAGGAACATTCTCCCCCGCAGTCTGCATCGATCCCAGGCACCAGGTTGTCGATGGCGGCGTTCATCACCGATGCGCCGTTCTCCGCATCGACTACGTGCTCTGTACCATCATGTTCGATGAACGTGATATTTGGCATCAATTCCTCGCTTAAGGCCCGGAAAAAAAAGGAGAGATTGCCCGAATGGCCTGGGAATTGCCAATCGAACCTGTGATCAATTCTCGGATGTTCCACCCGCTCGGGAATTGTTCAGAGAACTTCAGGCAAGCACCGATTTACTGGCGAGCGCGAGCGGCTTGCGATCCACGCCCAGGAAACCTGCCGGCACTCGAGTGTCGTAGCCGATGGAGATGTCCGTGATCAGTTGTGCTATCAGCGAGCCAACCGCCGGAGCGAGCTTGAAACCGTGACCGCTGAAACCGTTGGCAACGACAAACCCCGGCATCGTCGTGGCGCCCACCAGGGGATGGAAATCCTCCCGGTTTACCGTGTACAGACCGCAGTAGCTGCTGACCTTTCCCCGGTACGGCCAGGTGGGGAAACGATGATGCAGGGCATGCAGTCGGGCTCTCTCGAAATCCGTATCGGCATTACGTTCGAAGCTGTCGGGATCAGCGACGACTTCCTGTTCATCTTCGAGAAGCGTGGAACCCAGGACGATCTGAGCGCCGAGGTTTTGCGGTCGAAAGTAGATCCCGCTGCAAAAGTCGACGCATACCGGAATAGGTAACTGCACCTCTACCGGGCGATCGACGTACAGGACCTGGATGCGCGTTGGGTCCAGGGTCCAGGGGAACTCCATGTCCATTTGCGCGAGGAGCCGGTTACACCAGGGACCCGCGGCGTTGACGACCCATCCGGCCGGTACCTCATCGCCATCGTCGGTGCTGATTCCGGTCACTCCCTGATTGTTGGTCAGAACGGTCGTGACCCTTACCCCGAACCTAACCTCCACCGACTCACGGCGACAGGCTTCCAGAAGATCTTCCACGGCCGCCACCGGATCGATATAACCGCCGTCAAGCTCGAGAAGATGTCGCCCACCGCCGCGACAGGCGTGAGTTACGCCTGTTACGGTATCCGGGGCGAAAAGGCAGGTGCCAAGACTCGGAAAACGATCCGTGAGTTCCGCATCATCGAGAACGGCTGTTGCAACCCCCAGTGAGGACAGGCGGAGTTGCTCGTTGTCTGCCCATGCCGTGTCCTCTCCAGGCATCCACAATACCCCCACGCCCTGATACTCGGCCCTGGGCCGAGCCAGTCCCGTGAATTCAGGCCAATCGCGATAACAGGAAATACCATCCCCGGCGAGTTGCACCATCTCGTCGAACGAATACCGGCGTCGCAAAATCGACGACGACGCGCCCGTGGACCCTTCTGCGGGTGTTTTGCCTTTTTCCAGCACCAGAATCTTGAGCCGCGAGCGCCTCGCAAGCTGATAGGCAATGGACAGACCGATGATTCCCGCGCCAACAACGACGACATCCGTCGTTTTTCTCATTTCTACTACCGTCCTACCTGCCGAGCTAGTGTCCTGTCCCTTAATAGGACACTACATCAATAAGACGCTACGTCGGTGGGCCTTACAACTCCGCCGCCCGCTGATAAGCGGGGCGTTGGATAATCCGCTGCCAGTATGCGGCTACGTTCGGCGTGTGAACCTCCTCGATATCCAACGAGTTGGCCAGATGGATTGCGTAGGCAATACAGATGTCGGCGATGGTGAATCTGCCCGCACAGAGGAACTCCCGGTCGCTCAGCGCATCTTCAACGCACCGCATCCTCGCCAGAAACCATTTGCGGTAGTCGGCGGCGACCTGGGGATTGCGCTTTTCTTCCGGCTCCAGCCTCGTGTAACGCAGTACCAGGGTCTGGGGAAACGTCAGGGTCGCGTCGCTGCGGTGCAGCCAATTCAAATAAGCCCCGTATTCGGGGTCGCCCGGCGTAAGCCCGAGGGGTGTGGGCCCGTAGGTGTCGACAAAATACTGGCTGATGCCGGCCGATTCGGTCATGTGGACATCACCGTCGTTCATGCAGGGCACCGTCCCGAGGGGATTGATCTCGAGATATTCCCGCTGCAGGTAACGGGGTGGAAATGGCATGGTGATCAATTCGTAGTCCAAGCCCATTTCCTCCAGGGTCCATAACGGCCGCATGGACCGGGCTCCATGACAGTGATAAAGCTTAATATCCAATAGGTTTTCTCCTATATGTGATAAACAACATTAATACAGGATTGCAACTTTCGCTTCAGTTGATCTCACAGCAGCAGGTCCGCGAGGTGTTTGCGATGATGAAGCGCATCCCCGAACTGATACTGACACCACAAGGCTCGACGCAGGAAGAGCTGAGCATCGCACTCGTAAGTAAAGCCGAACGCCCCGTGAAATTGTATGGACCGGTCTCCGGCGTATGCAAACGCGTCACAAGCCTGTGCTTTGGCCATACCCAGGGCTCCTAGAGCGAGTTCGGCATCTCCGATTACGCTCGCGGCATGGTAGAGATGCGAACGTGCACGCTCCAGGCCGATCAGGATATCCACCGCCGGGTGTTTCAGTGCCTGGTAACTGCCGATCAGACGGCCGAACTGGGTCCGGGTATTGAGATAATCCACGATGACGTCCAGCACTCCGGCGGTGCCGCCACAGGCTTCGGCGGTAATGAGCAACAACGCCGTATCCCGGATGGCGGCTAACGCCCCGAGTGCGGCCCGGGAAGTAATCAGATCCGCCGCGTCGGCCTCGATCCCGTCGAGGTCCAATCTGAAACTGCGCCGCGTTTCGTCGATCACCCGCTGTCGGGTCAACGCGCCCTCGGGCAGGCCTGAGTTTTCCAGCAACACGAGGGCAGGCTCACCTTCGAACTCGACCGAGACAACCAGAAGCTCGGCCACACCGGCGTCGACGGCAAACGTCTTAACCCCGCTCAGAGCGATGCGCTCATCCTGACGGATAGCGCTGCAGGTGGGCCGAACCAGCGACCAGTCGCCGTCTCGCTCGATCACCGCAACGCTTGCAATTGCGCCTTGTGCCAGGCGCGGCAGCCAACGACCGCGCTGTTGTTCGTCACCCCCGGCAAGCAAAACCTGAATCGCCATCTGACAGGATAGAAATGGACAGTTGCACAGGTGCCTGCCCATGGGTTCGGCGATGCTCACCGCTTCCGCGAGCCCGAGTCCACTGCCGCCATAGGCTTCGGGCACAGCCAGCCCCAACCAGCCGAGGTCAACCATCTCCCGCCACAGGTTTTCGGCAAAACCCGTTTCGGTTGCGAGCTGCGAGCGAACGTAACTCATCGGCGAGGTGTCGCGAAAGAACTCAACCGCGGTATCGAGCAACATGGACTGTTCGTCGCTGAAGTTAACGGCTGAAGAGACTGGTGTTTCACTCATGATGTCATCGACTAGCTTTTTGGCAGGCCGAGCACCCGCTCGGCGACAATATTCGCCTGCACCTGGCTCGTCCCGCCGCCGATGGTCGCGGAGAAGGCGTTGAAGTAGGAGCGTTGCCACTTGCCGTCGGCCACGGCATCCCGATCGCCGACCCACAACGCGCCATTAGCCCCCTGCAGAGAAATGGCGAACTGGCACAAGCGACGACGCAGCTCCGTACCCCGCAGCTTTCCGGACAACGCAATCGACCCGGGCCGCTCGGAACACAACGCCGGTATCCGGCTGCGCGACTCGCATAAACGATCGCCCTGCTCCTCGATCAGAAACTTCACCAGCTCGTCGCGTACATGGGGATCCTCGATTGATGGCCGTCCATCGCGCATCGCGTGACGGGCAAGCTCCACAACGTCTGCAACGCGCACCACGACCATGCTCAAGCCACCCGCCTGACCCCCGGCCGCTCCCCGTTCGAAGGTGAGCGTGGACATGGCAATCTGCCACCCCTGTCCTTCCGCCCCCATCAGACAACTTGCCGGGATGCGCGCATCTTCGAAAAAAGTCTGGGTGAAACCGTATTCGCCGGTGAGCTTCCGGATCGGTTGCACACGCACACCCGCTACATCCATCGGCGCGAGAAAATAGCTCAAGCCCGCGTATTTATTCTCCCCATGGGGATCGGTTCGGGCCAGCAGGATCATGTGTTTTGCATAACTGCCGAGACTGGTCCAGATCTTGCTGCCGTTGATCACGTACTCATCGCCATCCCGCACGGCTCTGGTCTGCACGTTACCGAGGTCGGAACCGTTGTCCGGCTCGGAGAAGCCCTGGCACCAGATCTCTTCGGCACTGAGGATATTGCGGATATATCGCTGTTTCTCTTCGTCCGTGCCGATGGCGAGAATCAGCGGTCCGGCCCAGTTGAGGCCAATGGTATTGGTCATGAACGGAACGTTCAGCCTCGCCATTTCGTCCGTGACGATGTTCTGGTACACCTGATCCATACCGCCGCCGCCGTACTCTTGCGGCCACGCCATGCCGAGATAACCCGCTTCATATACCTGCTGCTGCCAATCGCGCAGGTAGTGAAACTGTCGGTCAGAACCTACTTCCATGAACGACTCAGGCAACAGAAAGTCCGGTGCGCGAGGCCGATTCTCCATCAGCCAGGCAGCCACTTCGGCACGAAACTCATCCAGCTCATTCATGAACGGCTCCTCACTGGGCGTTCTGCGCGAGCACTCCGGGGGCTTCGATGTATTTTGCCCGCAGATACTCTCCCAACGATTTCGCCTGCCCGTCCAGGCGGTTGTTGGAGGAAACGCCGTCGCCGAGAATGCCATGCACGTAAAAATTCACGGCTTTCAGGTTCGGCAGATCATACCGGTCGATCTCGTATTGAGCGGTATCCGGTAACAGACGCTTGAGTTCAGCCACGGTGAGATACTCGTGGAGAAACGCAAAAGCATCGTCACTTTTCGCCCAGACGCCCAGGTTGGCACATCCGCCTTTGTCTCCGGAGCGGGTTCCGAACAACCGACCAAACGGAATCCGAACGGTGTCGCCGGCGGGAACGGGGCCGATTTCAACCGGTGTCTCCTGGTAAAAAATCTCGTCGAGGCCCAACTGGCTGGTCGGCACGACCTCCGTCACTTCACCCCTGCAGTACACCCGTTCGACGATGTGTTTACTATCCACCAGCGCGGGCCAGTACACGATGACCGGGCCACCCGCACTCACCAGAGAACGACCGGTGAATCCCGGGTAATTCGCCAGCGCAAGCTCCACCATCTTCGCCGAGAACATTCTGCCGACGAGCTTCGGATCCCTGGAACGAACGTTGATTCTCAAGGAAGCAAAAGCTTCTTCGTTGGTTTCGGGATCTTCCTTGTCGCTACGGATCAGCTGAGTTTCCACCTCGTCGAACTGCTCGCGGCCACCGAGGCCATGGAACAACGCGTCCGTGAAAATCTCCGCCTTTGCTTCAATGTCCAACCCCGTCAGAAAAACCTCCGTGCCGTTGCTGAATCCACCCGCGGTGTTGATGGACACCTTGTGCGTCGGCGGCGGACTGGACCCACGGCACCCGCTCACCCGCACCCGGTCATCACCCACCTGCTCGATCTTCAGGGTGTCGAAGTGTGACACCACATCCGGATTCAGGTAGGCGGGTGTGGAGATTTCGTAAAGCAACTGGGCGGTGACGGTGCCCACCGACACCAGGCCGCCGGTACCCGGATGTTTGGTAACGGTGAAGGTGCCGTCGGCGGCAATTTCGGCAATCGGAAAGCCGACGTCGCGAAAGCTCGGTACTTCCTGAAAAAAGGAATAGTTGCCGCCGGTGGCTTGCGCACCGCATTCGATGATGTGACCCGCCGCCAGAGCACCCGCCAGGGCATCGTAATTGTGCCGTTCCCAGCCAAATTTCCAGGCAGCCGGGCCGATGACCACCGCGGCGTCGGTCACCCGGGGACAGATCACCACGTCCGCACCCTGATTCAGGGCTTCGACGATGGCCCAGGCGCCCAGGTAGGCATTCGCGGTAAGGGGTTGATTACCCGAATCGGCAAGCGCCACCCCCCGGTCGATATTGACGAACCCTTCTCCCGCGGCCTGCAACTCGCCGAGACGCGGTATCAGATCGTCCCCGTCGATGTAGGCGACCGTTGCCTTCAGCCCCAACTCGGCGATCATGGATTCCACCTCTTCGGCCATGGCCGACGGGTTGAGGCCGCCCGCATTGCTCACGATTCTGATGCCTTTGTCCAGACAGGGTGTGATCACTTCCCGCAACTGCTTCAAAAAGGTGCCGACGTATCCGGACTTGTCACCGCGCTGCTGTTTCTGGTTGTACAGATTAGATAT
>JAPUJX010000306.1 GCA_027295975.1 Gammaproteobacteria bacterium | reverse complement strand
AGCTGGGTTTCCCGCCTTCCGCTCTCGAACGCCCTGCGGATTAACTCGCGCGCCTCTTCAGCGCTGTGGTTGCGGGCATGGATGTCTGCCAGCATCAGCATTTTTGTCGCCGCCGCGCGCTTATTGCCCGATTGCTCATCCCGTTCGACGCCCATCTCGAGCAAATGTCGAGCTTCGGTCAGATCGCCCCGATACAAAGCCAAGTCGGCCAGCCCGGTGATTGAGAGCGATTCACCGGAGTCGCCTGCAGCCGCCATCGACTCATATGCCTTCGTGGCGGTGTCATAGTTGCCACGCCCGATTGCAGCAATAGCAACTGGTAGATACGCCATGGCGAACTTCGGGTTACTTTTGAGAATATCTGCAGACTGGTTTGCTGCGGCGTCGAACTCGCTCGCATACATCGCATACAACGCATAGTTCGAACGGTAGAGCAGGCTATTCGGATACACCTTCAACGCCTCGTCACCTGCGGCGTGTGCACCAGCGAAATCGAGTCTGAGGAAGGAAGCCACGGCAAGATTGTTGTATCCGGCTCCGTCGGCAGGAAATCGCTCAACCAGTTCACGGTAGGTTTCGACCGCCTTTTCGTAGTTCTGATTGCTGAGCGCGTAATAATGACCAAGTGTTCTGTAGCGTTCGCGCGCGCTCATCGTTCCGAGCAGCTTCAACGCCCGGTCCCATAGTTCCCGCGCCTGCACGGTGTGCCCAAGTTCAAACGACGCCAGCGCCCAACCACTGAAAGCGCGACCAAGCTTTGGATCGATCTGGGTTGCCTGCTCGTAATCTCGAATCGCATCCTCGAAACGACGTCCCGCCGCGTGTTCCTGTGCCGACATGTAAGCGCTGACCGCTTCGATGCTGGCGGCTGTGAAAGGCTCGGCAGTAAACGATTCGTCCTCCACAGTCACATCGCCAAGCGCCTCGCGGACATCCGTCGACAATTGACTGATCGCTTCTAATACCTCGAGTTTGCTGGCCGCCGTGGCGCTTGCCTCGAGCACTATATCACCTGAGGTTGGTTCCAACGCCGATACGCTGATCCTAAATCCGGACCCATCAGGGCTCGCGTCACCACTCAATACGAGTTCAATTCCCTGGCGGAGCGCAACCAGACGGGCATGTTCCGTGTCGAGCGCGATTAGAGCCGGATTGATTTCTTGAGCAACCTTCAATGCATCTTCGCGAGGAAAAGATGTGATGAACGACGCCCCTTCAATACCGATTTGTAATGCATGTTCCAACATAACGGAAAACAGTGGCTCTGACGTTGTGTTGTCAAAGTCTGCAATCAGCACAGTAACCGGCTCACTGGGCGCCTCGGTCCCCGATTCGCTTGTTAACGTCTGCAAGTTCAACGTAAGGGATACAACCAGTGCAAACGCCAAAATGCCAATGACTGTGTAGTCGACCTTTCGACCGGTAAGCAGCGGCTTGGCGTGCCTTGCGCGGGCTGCCTCGTCGGTCAGAACGCCTGCAGTCGTGAGTTCGAAAAACCATGACAGAGCGAGGGTCACCGGAAACCCGAGCAACACTATCGCTACCAGCCAACGGAAGACGGGAGGCGAAACATCGAACAGCGGTAGCAGAATGTCTCCAGCCTCTATCAACATCAACCCGATGCCTAGGTACAGCGCCCCAACACGCAGGACATTGCGCTCTCGCAAATCGGCGACGAACTGACCTAGTAATCCCATCTAAACCATCCGAATCTGGTAAGGGACATGATATGAGGTTGTCTTGCTATCGACTACACACATGGTCTCCTCAATTTTCCATGCCTGAGACCGAAACTCGCGCGGGGATCTGACTCTGCTTTGACGGATCAGGCTCCGCTTAGTCGTAAATTGACAGGTGGGGATTATGTGGAGACCCAGGTGATGTATCGCCAGGGGATGAGTATCAAGGCGATTGGCCGAGAGTTCGAGATCAGCCGGAACACGGTACGTAGATATTTACGAAGCGATGTCTTCCCGGAAGCAAAGGCGCGTGGCAAGAAGCCGACGAAGCTGGATGGGTATCGGGGTTATCTGAAAGCTCGAGTTAGCGCAGCCCATCCGGATCGGATTTCAGCAGCGGTTCTGTATGACGAGATCCGGGTACTGGGTTATGGCGGCGGTATCAGGACGGTGAGTTCGTATCTTGCCGGGTTGAAGCCCAAAGGCCAGGACGACCCGTTGGTTCGATTCGAGACACCGCCAGGTCGACAGATGCAGGTTGACTGGGGCGCCTTCAAGCTGAACGGACAACGCATATCGTTGTTTCTCTCCACCTTGGGCTGGAGTCGTTTCAACTTCGGCTTGTTTGTGACGAACGAGCAGTTCGACACGCTCCGCGACTGTCACGAACAGGCGTTTGATGCTTTCGGTGGCGTTCCGCTGGAAGTCCTTTACGACAACATGCGCACCGTCGTGCAGGAACGCAACGCCTACGGTAATGGTATGCACAAGTTCCATCCGGGTTTGAAGGACCTGGCCCAACACTACGCGTGCAGAGATTGTGCCGTCCGTATCGCGCCAAGACCAAAGGTAAAATAGAACGAAGTATCGGATACATCCGGCGAAGTTTTTATGTGCCGTTGGTCAGCCGTTACCGGCAGCTCGGCGAAATACTCGATCTCGAGGCGATGAACGGGGAGTTCGCTCGCTGGTTAGCGGTTACCGCGAACGAGCGCATTCGCGGCACGACCGGTGAGGTCTCCAACGAGCTGCTGATCCATGAGGGGGATGGTAAAAATTAACGTGGTGTTAGAGAAAAAGTCGGAGTACTGGAATCGGGGAGTCTTGTGCGAGTACTGCAAGAAAAAGGTGTGTCCTACGAATTCGAAGACGTTCAACTGGACTACCGAATTGGCATCATCGTTGGGTTGCTCATGCCCGTTGTGGAGTTTTTTTGGAAAATCCCACCCCTGGATTGGATGCCCAAGCTAGAAAAAAGATTTGCAGCCTACGAGGATCTGAATTGCCAGGAACTCTTGAAGCAGTTCGAATGACAGGATTTGGTCCTCTGATGGCCATTCATGTGTGAAAGAGAGCGTGATTTGAGGGACCGATTTT
>JAPUJX010000305.1 GCA_027295975.1 Gammaproteobacteria bacterium | reverse complement strand
GAAGCTGCCCATGTCACCCCATTGCAGTACAAAAGATTCCACCACAGGAGATAAAACTGTATCTGTTGTTTCTGTCATAACAGAAATATCTGATATAATAGAAGTCTTGTCAATGACGGCGTCGTTAAAGGAGCAGCATTTTCGAGTACTCGTCATCGGTGGCTACGGCAATTTCGGAACCAGAATTACCGCTGGATTGAAGCGCGTAGGCGGTCTGGAGGTGGTGGTGGTCGGCCGCGATGACGCGAGGGCACAACGGACGGCACAACGGCTGGGAGCGGAACATGCCTGCCTGGACATACGCGCGGAGGAACTCGCGGCTACGCTTCGTGGTATTGGCGGTGACCTGATTGTCTCGGCGGTCGGACCGTTCCAACAGGATGACTACCGGCTTGCTCGTGCGGCCATCGAAGCGGGCATGCATTACGTGGATATCTCGGATTCCCGACCTCATGTATGCGGTATCACCGGGCTGGATCGTGCCGCGAGGGAAAAGGGCGTGATGGTTGTTGGTGGAGCCAGCTCCGTTCCAGCGCTTTCTTCCGCCGTGATAGATGCGTCCGTCGACAAGTTCTCGATATTGAGGGAAGTCGATTACGGAATCAGCGCATCGGAATTAACCCCGGGCCTTGCCGCCGTCAGGGCGACCCTCAGTTATTGCGGAAAACCCATTCCGGGATGGCAGCATGGCAGGCTTCAGACGCATTACGGCTGGGGGGGCTGGTCGAGGTTCCGGTTTGCCCCACCCATGAATCGACGTTGGTTGGCGCGCTGCGATATTCCTGACCTCGAGCTGTTTCCGGCGCGATATCCGAACCTCGAGAAGCTCGAGTTTCGGGCGGGGGTTGCGATGTGGCCAACCATGTTGGGTCTGGGCCTGCTGTCCAGTGCCGTTCGCGCGGGGGTGTTGAAATCCGTGGAGGGCCTCGCCCCGGTGTTGAAGAGAGTCGCGGCTACCCTCGAACCATTGGGTTCAGGGCATAGCGGCATGTACGTTCGCATGAAGGGAATGGATCGGCGTGGCCGTTCCGTGGAGAAAGTGTGGCAACTCATCGCGCGGGACAACGACGGCTCCGACGTGCCCTGCATGGGAGCGGTCGCGCTGGTGCGCAGGATCTCCCGCTGCGGTATCCCCGGTGCTTGTGCCATGCCTTGTGTGGGCCTGTTGTCTCTCGACGACTACCTTGCCGAACTAACCGAGCTGAATCTGGAAGTGACGGAGAAGACCCGCATTATCGTAGGTGAGCCGAACGAGGCTACTCGCGAAGCCCAAGGCGTATCGGAACGCGGGTAACATCGGACTGCCCGGGCGTGGGTCCGAATCTGCCGGGTAACGGTGTCCCGCATTGCTGACAGTGGCCGTCGATCGACAATCCCCAGAAGCCGAGCCGGTACCAGTCCCGTTCTATCAACATTGCCTTGCAGACATGGCAGTAGGTGCTCGAGCCTGCCGCATCGTGAACGTTGCCCGTGTAGACGTAGCGCAGGCCGTTGTCGATTGCCAGCTCCCGTGCGCGGGTTAAGGTCTCAATGGGAGTCCTGTGGATGTCGCGCATCTTCCAGTCCGGGTGAAAGGCGGTGAAATGTAGCGGCACATCGGCTCCAAGGTGTTCTGCCAGCCAGGCCGTCATTTCGTCGATCTCCCGGTCCGAATCGTTTTCTCCCGGAATCAGCAGGGTGGTTATTTCCAGCCAGACATCGGTTTCGGTTTTGAGGAACTCGAGGGTATCCAGCACGGGCGCCAGGTGGCCTCCGCAGATCTTGTGGTAAAACCGTTCGGAAAATGCTTTCAGGTCGACGTTGGCGGCGTCCATGACCTTGAAAAATTCCTCACGGGGGACGGGGTCCACGTACCCCGCGGTAACTGCCACCGATTGTATTGATGATTCCCGACACGCCAGGGCAACGTCCACCGCATACTCGAGAAAGATGACCGGGTCGTTGTAGGTAAAAGCGATGCTTGCACAGGCCAACTCCACGGCACTTTCCGCCAACCGTTCTGGAGTGGCGTGATCCGCCAGGGTATCCATCTCCCGGGACTTGCTCATGTCCCAGTTCTGGCAGAACTTGCAGGCGAGATTGCAACCGGCGGTGCCGAAAGAGAGCACCCGGCTGCCGGGAAAGAAGTGATTGAGGGGCTTCTTCTCGATGGGGTCCACGCAGAAACCCGATGAACGCCCATAACTCACGAGTTTCACCTGGTCGTCGATGCGCTGACGCACATAACATAGTCCGCGTTGGCCTTCGCGCAGACGGCAATGGCGAGGGCAGAGATCGCATTGAACACGCCCGTCAGCCAGCCGGTGCCAATATTTGGTAGAGACTACGGTATTATCCATAGTTACTCTATGGTGACGCGGCGTGGGGTAACAAGCAATCATGAAAACGCGCAGTCCGGCTGTTGCCGGAACCTTCTATCCCGGACGCGGCACCGAGCTTGCCGATTGCGTGGAGGAACTGGTGGCCGGCGCGGTTGCGGGAACGAATTCGAGCAGGCCCAAAGTGCTGATCGTTCCTCACGCCGGGTACAGCTACTCCGGACCCATAGCGGCAAGCGGCTACTGCCTGTTGCATGCTCAGCGTCAATCCATCAGCCGGGTCGTCCTCCTTGGCCCGGCACACCGGATGTATGTGGCTGAGATGGCCCTGCCCTCGGCACGGTTTTTTGCCACGCCGCTGGGAGAGGTTCCCATAGATGAGGGTGCGGTAACCGAGGCGTTGACCCTGCCGGGAGTCGTTATTTCGGATGAGGCTCATGCGGCCGAGCACAGCCTCGAGGTCCATCTGCCTTTTCTGCAGATGATGCTGGATTCGTTCGAACTCCTGCCGGTGGTTGTGGGTCAGTGTTCAGCCGAGCGCGTGGCCACGCTGTTGGACGTGTTCTGGGGCGGGGATGAAACCCTGATTGTCGTCAGCTCCGACTTATCACACTACCTGCCGTACGCCGAAGCGCGGGCAACGGATGCCCGCACCACAGGGCTCATCGCGCAGTTGTCGGGCAATCTGACGGGAGAGCAGGCGTGCGGTGCTCATGCCATCAACGGTCTCATGCGGGTGGCGCAGCGGCGCGCCTTGCACGTAGAGGTGTTGGACGTACGTAACTCGGGAGATACCAGTGGAGAGCGATCGCGGGTTGTGGGGTACGGCTCCTATGCGCTCGCCGCACCACGTGCTCCCGGGGGAATCATTCGAACGGGAGACCATGTACAACGCCGATAACCGAAGCAAGCTGCTCCAGATAGCGCGAGGATCCATCGCGTTCGGACTAGAATCCGGTCGGCCCTGCCTGCCGAATCTGGAATCGCTGCCGGATGGATTTCGCAAAACCGGAGCATCGTTTGTCACCCTGAGCAATCGCGGGGTGTTGCGTGGTTGTACCGGGTCCATCGTCGCGCGACGGCCCCTCGGTTGGGATGTCGCGGAAAACGCCTTCAGTACCGCTTTCAAGGATGCGCGGTTTACTCCCCTCGAAGCCGCCGAGTTCCCTCAGCTTCTGATAGAAATTTCGTTGCTCTCCACACCCCGTGAGATAACTTTCATAAACGAGGCCGACCTGCTGGACAAACTGCAACCGTATGTAGATGGGCTGGTGATCAGCGCGATGGGCCATAAAGCCACTTTTCTTCCGAAGGTATGGGAAAACCTTCGGGAACCGCGCCAGTTTCTGAACGAACTGAAAGTCAAAGCGGGGTTGGGTGTCGATTATTCGACTGCCGGTTTAACGGTCAGTCGATATCGTACCGAGATATTTGCGGAACCCGTTTGCGGTCAAGGGTGAGAAAAGGTGATGAGCGAGGACGAAGAGGAGCCTAAGCGCATTCCGGTGAACAAAACCGGTTATGACCTGGTGCGTGATCCCCTGCTAAACAAGGGCACCGCCTTCACGGACCGCGAAAGAGACGAACTGGGTCTGCACGGACTATTACCCGTTGAACGAAATTCCCAGGCGCAGCAGGCGAAGCGGGTAATTGCTTCGCTGGATAAGCTGGCCGCTCCCCTCGACAAATACGTAAGGCTCTCGGCACTTCAGAATACCAACGAGTACCTGTATTACCGGGTGCTGATGGACCACATGAACTCGCTCCTGCCCGTCGTCTACACGCCGACGGTAGGGCTTGCGACCCAGAACTTCAGCCAGGTGTTCCGCCGTGGACGCGGCATCTGGATAACGCCGAATTTAGCCGGCCGAGTTGCCGAAGTGCTGCGTCGCGCGGTGGGTGATCGGGACGTGCGACTCATCGTGGCAACCGACAACGAATCGATTCTGGGTATCGGAGATCAGGGTGCCGGGGGAATGGCGATTTCCATCGGCAAGCTCGCGTTGTACGTTGCCGGAGCCGGAATTGCTCCGTGGCAGACGTTGCCGATCAGCCTGGATGTGGGCACGAACAATCCACAACTGCTCAACGACGAGTTTTATCTGGGTCTGCGCGAACCCCGGTTGCGTGGCCGCGACTACGATGCCCTGATCGACGAGTTTGTGCTTGCAGTGCAGAACGTCTTTCCGGGCGCGTTGATTCAGTGGGAGGACTTTCGCAAAGATAATGCCCTCGACATCCTCGACCGGCATCGCGACAGCGTTCTGTCGTTTAACGATGATATTCAGGGCACAGGTGCGGTTGCGTTGGCGGCCTTGTTTTCCGCGATTCGAATTACCGGAGTTCCGTTGGAAGATCAGCGATTGCTCATTTTCGGCGCTGGCGCGGCTGGTCTGGGTATTGCCCGGCAGATTCGTGCGGCGATGGGTAAGGCCGGAAAAATCGGGGTGCTGGACAGCAAGGGACTACTGGTCGACGATCGGGAGATTCGCGACGCATATAAAAAGGAGCTTGCCTTACCTTCCGAGCAGGCGATCAAACTGGGGTTGGCCGATCGCGAGGACCGGGGTCTGGAAACTGTGGTGGGTAAGTTCCAGCCGACGATGCTGGTTGGGTCCTCCGGACAGGCTGGCGCCTTCACGGAAGCAGTGGTGCGAAACATGGCGGACAACGTCGAACGGCCGTTGATTCTGCCCTTCTCCAACCCCACCGACCGCTCTGAGGCAACGCCCGAAGATATCATCCGTTGGACCGACGGGCGTGCGCTCATCGCCACGGGTAGCCCTTTCGAACCGGTGATGTACAAAGGTGAGGTAATTCGTATCGGTCAGGGAAACAATGTTTTCATCTTTCCGGGTCTTGGGCTTGGCGCGCTCGTTTCCGGGGCAACCGTCATTACCGACGGGATGGTGGGCGCGGCGGCCAACGCCCTCGCCGAGCAGGTCACCGAAAACGAGTTGCGCGAGGGCCTCCTGTTCCCGGCCGTGTCGCGGTTACGGGAGGTATCCAGGGGTGTGGCGGTTGCGGTTGCCAAGGCAGCGCAGACCGAAGGCGTCACCGGATTACCGGAAAAAGAAATCGAAGAGGTTGTCGATGCTGCGATGTGGTGGCCCGTATACCCTCATTAC
>JAPUJX010000304.1 GCA_027295975.1 Gammaproteobacteria bacterium | reverse complement strand
AGGTTAGCCCCGCTGAAGCTCGTTGAGCCAGGTACGTAGGTCAGCCCGGAGGTCATCAGGTTTTCGCTGACAACAATGCCCGCGAAGTCGGCATCGTCGCTCTGGCGAAACGGATTTTCAATGATGAGTCGAACCGTGCCGACATCACACAGTTCGCAGAAACTGACGCTCATGTCGTGGTCGATGACATCCGCGGTGTGGAGCGCAGCCGGGCAGGAAAGCCCGTCAGAGTATGCCTGTTGCGCAAAACACAACAAGCAGCTCAACACTACTTCGATGAGCCTGCGCTTGTAACCGCTTAACGTGATTGCCGACATCACTCTCCCGTACCACTATGGAGCGACCGCATTCACCTGAAGAGAAACAAATCCTTTTGAACGGTTAGCGCAGCATTACCGTCCTCCATGTCGCGAGTTGCGACAGGAATCATGCTGCACCGTCTCTCCGGTGCTGGTTTGTCCCTGCCGAACACTATTGCGCAAGGTTCCGGTGTCTGTGGTGACGTGTTTCACACACCTGAAAACGACCGTTTGAGCATCGTCCGTTGTCAGACGGAATCTCAGGGTGGGACGCGACACGCGTCACAAATTAGTCAGGCTGTGGGAAGGAAATCGATCGGGTAGAGGATGGTGATTGCCGGGACGTCTTTCGCCCCGAACCGAAAGCCGTTTACGCTGCTGACCACCCGCTGCTCGAGTTCGGGCGCTCGTATGTCGGAGGACTGCAACCCGCAGAGCGAGACGCTGCCATCCGGCTCGATGGTCAGTCGCAGCACCATCTGCCCTTGCAGCGTCGGATCCTTACGTAACTCGCGGTTGTATAACCGGTATAATGCCGCCTTGTAGCGGTCGAAGACAATTTGTATCTCCTCGTCCGTCCGGCCCGCTGCGGCACTCGAGCTCCGCGGACGGTCGTCCAGGCCGCCACCGTCGATGGCGCTCTCGACACGGGTCAGCCGAACACCCTCTACCAGGTCGACGTCGCCTCCAACAATATCGCGGCTGATCGCGGCAAGATTGATCCCACCGCTCGAACCGGTACCCTGAACCGTGACCATCGCTCGTCCGACGGCGGATTCGCCCGCATCGGTAACGCGTGCCAGGGACCCAAGCCGTGCCATTGGTCTGGAGGTTGTCAGGTGCGAAAAGTTCTCGCGGAAGGCGAGGATGCCCACGGAGTTCACCTTCCTGCGCGTGGACTTGGGCTTCGCTTCGACGGCAACTGCCGGTTCCGGGGGCAACTCGAACTTCTCTTCAGGCTCAACCTTCTCTATGGGCTCCTCCGGCCGCTTCTCCCTTTTCGGCGGGGGCGGCGGAAGTGGTTGTACCGGTTCCTTGCGAATTAGTTTCGCAAACCGTTCCGGGACCTCGATCAATTCCTCCCGTTCGGGTATGGGAATATCGATGAGCGGAATCAACAGACCGATTAACACGCCCGTCAACGCCGAGGCCGCAAGAGTTTTGCGGAAACGCCGGTCTTCCTCGAATCCGCGCATCCACGGCATCGCCAGCCGGAGACCCTTCAGTTCGGTGGCCTCTCGCTCGATGATCCACTCTTGCTTGCGGCTTTCTTCGCGTTGCTGCACCTGTTCCAAATCGTAATCGAGGACATCGAGCAATTCCCGGTGGCCCTCGATCGCGGAGAGTGCAGACCGATGTTTGTCTTCCAGGTGCTTCAGTTCGACATAAAAACCATCAACTCTCGCCAACACGTCAGTCAAGTGGGCATCGGCAGCGACACCGGTCATCTTCTCGCCCCAGAAAAGCTCTGCAACGCCGTGCTCCGAGAGTTTCTCCAACGTCTGGCAGGTTTGTTCGAGCAAGTCGTAATGTGCTCGAGTCGCCAGGTGCGCCACCAACTCGTCCTCAGCGGTGCAGACCGCCGCGTCGAGCCGTTCGAGCTGGCGTTGCGCCCGCTCGTGCTGCTCGGTGAGGGTTTTGCGCTCCTCAGCCAACTGTTCCCGGGTGAGGGGTTTTTCCCCAGACGCCGATCCTCCCTCGGACACTGTCCCGTTCACATACATCACTTAGATCTGAGAGACCTGATCCTTCTGAATGACCGCCAGCGAGATGCGCCCGTATCCCTGGCTCGTGCAGGTCGACATGATTCTCTTCACCACGCTGAACGGAGTGGACTTGTCCGCCAGGATCGTGACCTCCCGGCTCTCGGCAACAAGCAGCGTATTGAACCCGATGATGTTCTCATTGAGCATTGCGAGCCGTGCCATGATGGGTTCGATATCCTCCTCGGGCGATTCAAGAATGTCGGCGACCCTGGCAACCGACACACCCTGTACGACAACATGTTCGGTGCCCACGAAAATCACCACCGTCTCGCGCGGTTTCGACTCGACAATCGACTGCGGCAGGTCGAGTTGCTTAGGCGTCGCCAGTGTTTCAGCGGTGCCGGAATTGACCAGCAGGAAAAACACCAGAATCGTGAACACGTCCATCAACGAGGTGAGGTTCATCTTCGTCAAGAGCTTCAGGCGTTTTCTCGACATCCGCTTGATGCGTCGCGAACTCTTCACGGCGCCTCCCCGATGGATATCTCGGTGAACAGGGCGAGTTGAATCGGTTCCCGTTGTTCCGCTTCCACAATCTCGGCGCTGCGAACCACATCCATGACCTGAATCAGGTAGTCGTACGCGATGGTGGGTTCCAGCAAGACGGATGCCTGGTTGGCATCCGGGTGCTCGCGCTTCAACGACAACAGGTGGGATGCGAGCTTCGGCAGGTCATATTCGCCAGCTACCTTTGGAATTCCGGCAATAACCATGCTGCCGTTCGTGATCTCCAATCCGGACTCACGGACGATGACTTCGACCCGGAATGTCGGGTTCTCTGCTGCCGCTCCGCCCGCTCCTGCAGGCAGGTCCAGCTCGACAATGGCGATGCGCGAAAACACCGCGGTGATCAGCAGAAACGGTATCAGAACGACCATCAAATTGAGAAACGTCGTTACGTCGAGCTCGGTCGGCTCGGTCACGCGCCTTCTGTAGTGGTGAGTTCTGGCCATGTCCCTGCCCTCGGGTTAGCGATTGAGGTGTCCTACGCGGCTTGCGCGGTCGCTTGTCTCCTGGACCGCGTCGATATTGCCGTGAGTACCTTGACCGAGGCCATCTCCATACCGTCAACGATCTCGTTGGTTTTGGTGGCGAGCAACGCGTGAACTACCAGCAGCGGAATCGCCACCATCAGGCCAAAAGCTGTTGTGTTCATGGCCACCGAAATACTCGCCGAGAGCAGGTCCGCCTTCTCCGCCGGATTGGCGTTGGCAACCGCGGTGAAGGCTGAGATCAAACCCATGATGGTTCCCAACAAACCCAGCAGCGTTGCGATGCTGGAAGCGAGCGCCACATAAGGCGTGCGTTTCTCTAGCTGTGGAATGATTTCCATCATGCCCTCTTCCATCGCGATCTCTACGTCCTCACGCCTGCGCACGGCGCCTTGCAGCGCCAGGCCCATGGACAAAAGTCGAGAAATCGGACTTTTATCTCCCATGGTCATCTCCCGCGCTTTGGCGAATTCGCCTTGGGACAGGAGCGGCTGGATGCTGCTCCAGGCAAGCTGGTTTTTATTGGTGACAAGCGTGAGTGTGACAAAACGCTCGACCGAGATTGCAACGCCAATCACGAATACGAGTAGTATCGGATACATGAACGCGCCGCCCGTGGCGAAAAAAGCCACGATCGAATAAACGAAGTCCATTACAACAACCTCTTGAACCCTTGATCCGGGAGAAAGACTAATTACTTAACCCGAAGACAAACGTGATGCGGCGCACCCTTCGCCCACCAACAACTCCACTACCTGACACATCTCACCTGACACATCTCACACATCTGTCTACTGCTTCGCGTCTGTTTTCGCCGTAGATGCCGTTTCTATTTCCGATGCTGCTTGCGCTGGCGCACCTGTTCTGAGTTGGTAGTATCCGAGTTGACGCATGAAGACATCTTTGTCCACCGGGCGCGCTCTCTCGTCGAGCATGTTCGAGACCCCAATTCCATCGCCAATCCGGGAGGTCTTCCACGGGACGATCACCAGCGATTTCGGTGCCTCCCTGTTCCCGAGAATCGACATTCCAGACAACTCCTTCGCGCCCGCTTGACCAACGTCAGCCGCATGTGTCGAGGCAGCTGACGAAATACAAAACAGGAAAATTGCAAACCCGAACACGTTCATCAACATCGCTTCCTTTTACTCGGTGGTAGGTATTCTGTTGCGAAGATCATTGATCCAGATGTCGACATCGCGATCAGTTGACACCGCCTGGCGGTATATCTCGTAGTGCTCGAGTGCACAGGCCTTATCCGCCAGATAAAGATCACACAACACCGCCAGGTTGCGGCGTGCGTAATGAAACCCCGGATAAACCGCCAGTGCTCGCTCGTAGCTTTTTCGAGCGGCCGCAAATCGCCCCAGCTTGCGGTAGACGATTCCGAGCTCGTTGTGCACAACGGGATGATCCGGGGTGGACGCCAGCGCATGACTGAAACTCAATTGTGCTTTTTCAAAAACGCCGGCCCGACTGTACGCAATCCCGAGGTCGACGAATGGTGCGGTAGCGAGGGGCGCCTTGTCTGTCACCTCAACCAGCAGAGCGATGCCGCGTATGGAGTCGCCCCGGGCAAGTAGATTCAGGGCTTCGGTGTAATCGACACGAACATCGCCGTTGATCCTAACAACCTCCGTGACGGTGAATCCCGCCTCCCCATCGACCTCAACCAGCGCTGAACGCGCGGGTTCTTCGCGTTGAGCGCTCAATGAGGCGGCATCGTCGTTACGCCTTGCGGGTGTCATACAACCGCCAATCAATAACAGACACAACACGGCGGCTAGCAACAACCGACATTGAAAATCAGTGCGCGGCGGATACATTCTGCGCTCCAGCCAGTTTCTCGGACAACGCGGGCGATCGATAGGCGAAAACTTCGACGGGACCGACGAAGCCGCTGCTGATCTCGACCTTGGCATAACGTCCGGGCATCAAAACGGCCAGCTGATCGAGGCTTCTCTGTACCCAGCCGTTGAACGTCCCCGCAACCATCAACTCGAGGTTTTTCTCGTGCACCTCGATGGCACTCTCTTCGAACGGAAACGCCTCTTCCTCGATGGCAAGTTCGTAGTCGGCGAGTTCGGTCGCAGCGAGATCCGACGGCCGTTCAGACTCGATCAACGCCCGGCCGAAGTGACTGTATATCTCCGCAATATAAAAAGTCGCGGCAGCAGTAACCTCCGCCACCTGGTAATCCACCAGCCTCTCGAAGGACGACATCGCGGCATCCATGCGCGCGCGTTTCTCAGCCAGGCTTCTGGCGAAAGGCTGGGTCAGCGCAAGCTCCGTGAACTGCTCATAAGGGATTTCGGAGAGGACGAGCGCCGAGGTCGCAGCCAGGTACCTCGTGCGGGGGGTTCGGTCGCCGCCAGCGTCGGCGTCGATAGCCACTATTCGCCGCAGCTCGTCGTGGTGGCTCGTTTGCTTCCCGGCCGCCTCAAACATACCTGCGATCTTGACACGTATTTCCAGGGCGGCACGCTTCTCTCTCACATCGACAGGCGAATCGATCACGAACAGTCGGCTGAACAGGCTGTCTGGTTCGACATCCGTGGGGTCAGAGCCATCGACAAGGCCGTAGCGCTCGAGAATGGGCACGACTCTCGACCGGTAGTCTGTGAGGAACTCGGGTTTTCGCGAGGGAGGAACCCAAAAAGAAAGCC
>JAPUJX010000303.1 GCA_027295975.1 Gammaproteobacteria bacterium | reverse complement strand
CCCCTCGGCGGCTTCCTCGGAGCGGAACATTCTCCCGCTCCACTCACCTGCCTCGGCGAATCCATCTTCGATAGACAACTTCGTCATGCGGCGAACCAGCTTTTTGCATTCCACGACGGCGATGGGTCCACCCCGATTGATCGAGTCTATCTCTTCGTCCACGGCACCTACGAGTTCGTCATGGGCTACTGCACGATGGGCAAACCCCATTTCTACGGCGCGCTTGCCGGAGAACCGTTCCCCGGTGATGAATAACCTCATCCCGTGATGGGTGACGAGTTTGGGGAGGCAGACCACGGATATGACGGCGGGGATAACGCCGATACGTACCTCGCTGAAACTGAATTGAACATCTTCCCGGGTTATAACGATGTCCGCGGCACCAACCAGGCCCAAGCCACCTGCAAACGCCGCACCATTGACAGCAGCTATCACAGGCTTCTCACTTTCGAGCATTGTCGTCAGGACCAATGGGTAGGGAACCGCGCGTGCCCCGTCAACCACCTGCCCCGGCGGGCTTTTTAGATCCGCTCCGGCGCAGAACGCCGGATCCGTCCCGGTAATGACGATGGATCGCACCGTTTTGTCCTCGTTAGCCGCACAGAGATGCTCATACAGTTCATTCACCAGAACGGCAGACAAGGCGTTGCGGTTTGCCGGTCTGTTCAAAGTTATCCAGGCCGCACCGTTACGGATCTCGTAAAGTGTCGCTTCGGTATTTGCCACTTTAAGCGCCCTCTTCGGTTGCGGCAGACGGCTCTTCCAGAACGATGAGCATTTCACCGTTGGCCACCTGATCGCCTTCAGCCACGAGTAGTTTCGTTACGGTACCGGTGATTGGAGCCGTGATTCGGTGTTCCATTTTCATCGCTTCCAGAATCAACAGCAGTTGACCTTGTTCCACGGTGTCGCCTTCCTTGATATGGGTCGCCAGCACATTGCCCGGCATGGGAGCAACCAGACCTCCTTGAAAGTCGTCTGCATCACGCGCGGGAAAACGCGGGAGTTCCCGTACCGATACGTCGCCACGGGGTCCGTGGACAAACCACTGGTCTCCGGCTGCCGTAACCACGAAGTTGGTTCTACCGCGATCTATCTCTATATCGACACGGTCACCAGCCAATCCGTAAACGGCAACGGCATGTTGGCGTTCGTCGACCCGCACTTCGAAGGTTCCGTCGCGAAGTGCACGATAGGCGACGACGATATCCTCATTCTTCTCGTGCTCCCCACGCAACACCCGGGCAAATCGGAAACGGGAGATTTCCGGAGGCATCCTGGAGTTCCTCCAGCCACTGGCAATGGTAGGTAATACGCGCGCCGCGGCTCGCCGAACCGCCTGGGAGTGTATGACGATCGCAATGAGCGCTTCGTCCAGTTCGTCAGGGGATACGACCCGCACCCGATCGGGGGCGACGCGCTCGATGAAATCCGTCGTCGTATCGCCCCGAATGAATTCCGGCGAGCGCAAGGTCGCAACCAGGAAATCTCTATTGCTCGTGACCCCCTGGATTCGCATGCCTTCCAGCACCCGCGCCAGACGGCTGGCCGCTTCCCGACGAGTAGGCGCTTTAACGATCACCTTGGCCATCATCGGATCGAATTCGATGGCGATTTCGCTACCCGATTCAACGCCGGAATCGAAACGCGCAATCGACTCGTCGGCCGGTTCCCAAGCGACTAATTTCCCCGGAGCCGGCAGAAAATCGTTGTTGGGATCCTCGGCATATATCCGTGCCTCGATCGCATGGCCATCGAAACCAAGCTCGTCCTGGGTATAACCGAGGGCTTCCCCCTCGGCGATTCGGAGTTGTTCCCGCACCAGGTCGAGGCCGGTGATTTCCTCCGTGACCGGATGCTCGACCTGGAGCCTGGTGTTCACTTCCAGAAACCAGAAATCATTTCCAGCCACCAGGAACTCGACGGTTCCCGCGGACGAGTAGCCGATAGACCTCGCTGCCGAAAGCGCAGCCTCACCCATACGCATGCGGAGTTCGTCGTCAACCGCGGGTGACGGCGCCTCTTCGATGATCTTCTGGTGACGCCGCTGGATCGAACATTCACGCTCGAACAGATGTACCAGATTGCCGTGATTATCGCCGAGAATCTGAATCTCGATATGACGCGACGACGTCAGCCAGCGCTCCAGAAATAAGCGATCATCCCCAAACGCGGCTTTTGCTTCCCTCCGTGCCCCGTTCACGGCATCCGTCAAACCGTCTTCCGTTTCCACTACCCGCATTCCGCGCCCACCGCCGCCAGCCACGGCTTTGACCAGAACCGGATAACCGATCTCCCGGGCCGCGGCGACAATATCCTCACCGTCCGCGAACTGCACCGCAGGTAGAGTCGGCACACCTGCTTCCTGCATCAGTTTTTTTGCCGATAATTTGTCCCCCATCTGACCTATGGTCGCGGGAGTCGGACCCACCCATCGCATGCCCGCACCGACGACAGCCTCGGCAAACGCCGCGTTCTCGGAGAGGAATCCGTAACCGGGATGAACGGCGTCCGCACCTGAGCGTCGGCAGGCATCAAGCACCTTGTCCAAGTCTAGATAAGTTTCCGCGGAGGTGCTCCCCCCCAGGGCAATAGCCGTATCAGCCTCCCGTACGAACGGCGCCGTTGCGTCCCCATCCGCATACACCGCTACCGTGCCGATACCCATCTCGTGTGCGGTACGAATGATGCGTCTTGCTATTTCTCCCCGGTTTGCAATCAGTAACCGGGTGATGGGCGTGATCGTTACATCCTCCATGTGCCAAACTCCTTGGTGCCTGCGACGACGTCGTTGTGACAAGCGGATAATGCGATGGCGACAACGGTGCGCGTGTCACGCGGATCGATCATCCCATCGTCGGATACGCGTGAGGTGGCAAACAAACCCTTGGATCGCTCCTCCGCCCAATACTCGGCGATTGCGGCCCGTTCATCGTTCGCCTTCTCGTCAAACTCGAGACCACGGCGTAGCGCGGCATTACGCTGCACGATGGTCATCACCCCCGCCATCTGTTTCGGACCCATGACGGCGATTTTTGCCGTCGGCCAGATAAACGTGAAACGGGTGCCGAAAGCACGGCCGCTCATGCCGTAGTTACCCGCACCATACGAGGCACCAACGATGACGGTAATGTGCGGCACCGTCGAGTTGGCCACCGCGTTGATCATCTTGGATCCGTTTTTGGTGATCCCGCCTTGTTCGAAATCGGTTCCGACGATGTAACCGGTGATGTTGTGGAGAAACAGCAGAGGCACATCGATCTGGTTGCATAGTTGGATAAACTGCGCAGCCTTTTCGGACGACTCGGAAAACAGCGCCCCATTGTTACCCAGAATGCCAACCGGAAAGCCATGGACCGACGCCCACCCGCAAATCAGCGTGGGGCCATAAAGTGGTTTGAATTCCTCGAACCGCGATCCGTCGACAACCCTCGCGATGACCTCGCGCATGTCGAACGGCACGCGCAAGTCCTCGCCAACGATACCCAGCAACTCCTCGCGGTCGTATATGGGTTCGTCGGCCGGCAGCGTTGGTCCCGGTCCCTTCTTGCGCCAATTGAGATGCGCGACGACCTCTCGGCACATCCGGATACCGTCCAGCTCGTCTTCGGCAAGGTAATCGCCGAGACCCGAAATGCTCGTGTGCATATCTGCACCGCCGAGACTCTCTTCGTCTGCATCTTCACCGGTGGCCATCTTGACGAGCGGCGGACCTCCCAGGAATACCTTGGATTGCCCCTTGATGAAAATGTTGTAGTCGCTCATGCCCGGCTGGTATGCACCGCCCGCTGTCGACGCGCCAAAAACGACGGAGATGGTTGGAATCCGCATCTTCGAAAGTTCGGTGATTTCATAAAACAACCGACCGGATTCTCCGAAGTGGCCTCCTTCCCGCCGGATCGCCTGTTCAGGGTCCCCGCCTCCGCCCTGTCCGCGAAGATCGGCCCCCGCTGACTCGACGAATTGCACGTAGGGCATGCGGTTCTCACGAGCGATCTCCAGGCCGCGCATCAGCTTCTTCG
>JAPUJX010000302.1 GCA_027295975.1 Gammaproteobacteria bacterium | reverse complement strand
ACTCGGCCTGGACGCGCAATCGCCGCGCGGTAATGAATTATCGCTGACGGTGTCTTGCCAATGACGATGCGTCATCTTGTTTACGTTTTGTGCGCGGCTTCGGCCGCGCCCATTTCATTTGACGCCCCGGCCCCGGTTACTGTTGAAGAGTCTGTGGCGGAATGGCGCGTCGAGCAGAACGAGGTCATACAGGAGCCTGTAGTGAAGCCCGAAGCAAAACCTGTTGCCAGTGATTTTGGCGCACCCGTCATCGAACCGGAGCAATCCGCGGGCGACGGCGGGCGTCTGTCCGAACTCTTTTACCAGCTTCAGGTTCTACGACAGGAAGTTCTGGAACTAAGGGGTATCACCCAGGAGCAGGGTTACCTGTTGAAACGGATGGCGCGCGACCAGAAAGAGCAGTACATCGATCTCGATGCTCGTCTTATCGCCCAGCGGGAAGGCAGCCCGACACCTGCCGTGAGCGTTAACGCCGGCGCGTTTGATTTGCCCACGACACAAACGGAGGAGCCTGCAACCGAACGGGATGCCTACACCGCGGCATTCAATCTCATGAAAGATCGTCAGTTTGAAGATTCCGCGGAAGCTTTCGACCAACTCATTGTCGACTACCCCAATGGTCAATTTACCCCCAACGCGTTCTATTGGCTCGGCGAGTTGTATCTCACCAATTCCGAGACGGAAAAAGCACGGCAATCGTTTGTGCAGGTAGTGAACCTTTATCCGGATCACCAGAAGGTGCCCGATGCGTTGTATAAACTCGGTGTGGTGTATCACCGTCTGGGTGAAACTCAGGAGTCGCTTCAATACCTCGACAGGGTGCTCAGTGAACATCCGCTGAGTTCAGCGGCAGGCCTTGCCCAATCGTACGCCTCGGAACTTCAGTGACCACCCCGGAGTGTCAACTCCGGATCACAGAGATCTTCCTGTCCCTGCAAGGTGAAACCAATACCACGGGATTGCCAACGGTTTTCGTGCGCCTCACGGGTTGCCCATTGCGATGTGGGTATTGCGACACGGCTTATGCCTTCAGTGGCGGCGAACTCATGACGTCAGACGCCATCCTCGATACGGTGCGCGGCAAAGGGGTGCGTCATGTAACCGTGACGGGAGGTGAGCCTCTCGCGCAACCCAACGTGCACGCGCTGCTCACAACGCTGTGCGACGAAGATTTTATCGTATCCCTGTAAACCAGCGGAGCCATCGACGTTGCCGGTGTTGATCCCCGGGTGGTGAAGGTGCTCGATATCAAAACCCCGGGATCGGGTGAGGTGGGAAAAAATCTCTGGGAGAACATCGATCGCTGCGGTGCCTCGGATCAGATCAAGTTCGTTATCTGCGATCGTCAGGATTACGACTGGGCGAAGCTGAAATGTGATGAATACGAACTTACCTCCAAAGTTGCCGACGTGTTGTTCTCACCGAGTTCGGAGACGATGAGCGCGAGCGATCTCGCGGATTGGATAATTGCGGACCGGCTTGGCGTGCGCATGCAGATCCAGCTGCACAAGTATCTTTGGGGAGATCAACGCGGGCGATGACCAACGCGCTGGTACTCCTTTCCGGCGGTCTCGACTCCGCCACGACCCTCGCCATTGCTCGCGAGGCTGGATTCGGGTGTTATGCCATCTCGTTCGCCTATGGGCAGCGGCATTTTGTGGAGCTTGAAGCGGCGAAGACGATTGCGCAGGATTTTAGCGTGCTCGAACATCGCATCGTCCCGATCGATCTTTCCGCGTTCGGCGGATCGGCGCTCACCGACAGCCACATCGCCGTGCCGGAAATACCCTGTGAAGGTATTCCCGTTACCTACGTACCGGCGCGTAATACGGTATTTCTCTCTCTCGCGCTGGCCTGGTCGGAGGTGCTGGAAGTGAGAGACATCTTCATGGGGGTCAACGCCGTCGACTACTCGGGTTATCCGGATTGCCGGCCGGAGTTTGTGCAGGCGTTCGAGACCCTGGCTAATCTCGCAACCAGAGCCGGCGTCGAGGGGGAGCGGTTCACCATCCACACCCCGCTGATCGATCTGAGCAAACGGGACATCATCGCGCGCGGTCTTTCACTCGGGGTGGATTACCGACAGACGGTATCCTGTTATCAGCCGAACGATCGGGGTGAAGCCTGTGGAAGGTGCGAAAGTTGCCGGTTGCGCCGGGAAGGTTTTGTCCAGAGCGGTGTTGCGGATCCAACGCGGTATGTGGCCGCTTGAGAAGTTCACCAGCTGTTTCGCAGCTCCCGCAGCTTGATGAAAACCTCCCTCGGACTCGGCTCTTCGGGTAAATCGGAAAACGTTTCGCGCAATCGATTGATGACGGTGGGGTTGGTCAGGCGGAAAAAACTGTTCACCTCCTTTTCCAGCCCCAGGGAGGTGACCAGGGCGCGATCCGGATCGTGATTGTCCTTCAACCGTTCCAGGAGACTGGCGGCCTCTGAGTTGTCCGGTTCCCTATCGAGGGTGAATTCCAGGTTGTTGGTGATGTAGTCGTGGCCGGGATAAACGAGGGTCTCGTCCGGCAGTTTCGCCAGTTGTGACGCGAAAGTGTCGTATAGTTCCTCGGGGTGACCGCCGCCATGGCAGTTCCCCGCGCCGGCGTTGAATAACGTATCCCCGCAGATGAGGGCCGGTATGTCGGTTTTCGACAACAGGCATACATGACTCATCGTGTGTCCGGGAGTATCCAGGGCAAGTAGTTCGACGGTTTTTCCAACCGTTACCACGTCTCCCGCCGCCAATCCGACATCGATGCCGTCGATGCGCGGCCCGGCGTTTATATGCGCAAGAAGTTTGGCGCCGGTTGCCGCGATCATCGGACCGTTGCCGCCGGTATGATCCCCGTGCTCATGGGTATTGACGATCTGAGTGATGGTCCACCCCTTCTCCTTTGCGCGTTTGAGGCACTTCTCGTGGTCCAGCGGGTCCACCGCCAGGGCATCACCCGTTTCCGGACAGGCAATGAGGTAATTGAAGTTGCGGTAGGCGTTTCCTGTCCAAATCTGCTCGACGATCATAGGCTCGCTCCACTCATATATCGCTTAGTGTATCAATTTACCGTGCCTCGACAGCGATCAAGGCAGAATTCGGTGAACGGGTGGTGGGTCGTGTGAGGCTCGAACTCACGACCAACGGGTTAAAAGCCCGGTGCTCTACCAACTGAGCTAACGACCCATGGCGAAGGGAGCGCGAAGTTTACGCATCGAGTCGGTGCTAAACAAGCCTGTCGGCCCCTCAAAGCGCGAGTTCGATCAATGCGGCTCTGGTTGCTTCGTCAGCGGGATAGAACGATTCCACCGATAGCTCCTCGATGGTGACGTGCTGCGGGGCGCCGAAGTGCGCGAGCATGGTGAACAACGCGTAACGGCGCCCGTCCTTCTCCAACACCATGTTGACGGCAGGGGCGGGGGGAGTTGACCAGTCGGGCGTTTGCCATTGACTCGGGGCCTCCGGATGGGACTGAATCTCCTCGATGAGCACGGGCAGCAACACATCGTTCGGGTTGACCGCCAACGCGCGCCGGGCTCGTTGCAGGAAGGTACCGGTGAGCTCCTGCCAGTTTCCCAGGTAAGGTTTCAACCCCAGATCGCTCAGGCACAAACGCACGATCTGGAATTCCGTGGGGGAGCCCATTCGTTCGAGGGCGGTGAATGGATCGATGAACAGGGAAAAGAAGCGCAGGGCCGCGTCGTTTGCCATCACCATGTTCCAGCGGCCGTCCAGCACCATGGCGGGATAGGGTTCGTGGTGCTCCAGGGTGGCTTTGAGCGCCGCGTGGAAGGTCGCCACCGCCCCGTCATCCAGGGGCTGCTCCGCATAACAGGGAGAATATCCGGCGCTGTGCAGGAGGGCGTTGCGTTCACGCAAGGGAATATCCAGGGATTCGGACAGCGCCAGCACCATGGGTCGGCTGGGATTTGCACGGCCGGTTTCCAGGAAGCTGATGTGACGCTGGGAGATCCCGGACTGGGTAGATAAATTGAGTTGGCTCAAACGTCGGTGGCGGCGCCAATCACGCAAAACCGCGCCAAAGTCCGAAGTGGAGCGCGGTTCAAGGGTCGAAGTACTCATCGGGCAGGTTTCCTTCGAGGTAACTTCGGGAGTTTACCCCTCATCGGAGCCGAATCGATTACCTTCCAGGTAATTGGATCCATTACCTGGCAAAGTTACTCTACTTGCCGATTCAGACCGATCAGGAACAACCCGTGAAAAACGTTTATCTGTTGTCAGCCATCGTTGGGGCGGTGGTGCCGATGCTTTTTTTCTTGAATTTTTTTGCAGCGTCCGGGCTGGGGCTAACGACGTTTGTGACCGCATTGTTCGTGAATGGTGCCGCGGGTGGGTTTGCCGCGGATCTGCTGATCACCTCCCTCGTTTTCTGGATTTACATGTTTGCCCGGACAGAAGGCCCCAAGCCCTGGCTTTTTGTCGCGCTGAATCTCACCATCGGGTTGTCGTGCGCCCTGCCGGCGTACCTCTATGCGAACATGCGGCGTGCGGAGTTGCCGTAGGCGGTTTGTGACGCAACTCCGTTACCAATCGAACTTCTCGCGTTCGGTGTGGTTCAGCAGGAAGCTCCACATCGACCGATCTAACCTTGTGTCGTGTGCCTCGGCCCAGGCGTGCAGTTCGATGAGCAATTCAAGCCCCTCGGCGTGAAGGATCATCACATCGCGCAAATGCAGTGATTTTGGCGCACGGCTGGAAAATGTTTCCCGGGCGGTGGAGTTGGGTGCTGCACCCGCTTGGGCAAACAAGGCGGTCATCTCCGCGATGTCCTCGAGGCGGTTGGCCACCGCGCGCTCGCTGTCCTGACCGATGGCCCCC
>JAPUJX010000301.1 GCA_027295975.1 Gammaproteobacteria bacterium | reverse complement strand
CCGCGCCATTCGCTCGAAAGAACCAAATGACCGGACCCGCATTGTTTCGCACTGAAGCGCCAGGAAAGACAAGGAATATCAGCACGATATGCTATTTATTTCAGGGATCGCCTGAACTTATCCATAACACCGGATGCAGCCATTCTGTGGCACCTGTCTCGCCGGGCACGAGCACCCGCATCTGGGTGTGCATTTTGTGCAACTGAGGGCTATACTTCATGAGTCAAAAAATTTTTGTGAGGGCATTACATCTCACGGGTCTGTTACTCACAGAGTGACATTGAAAACCGTTCACCGGATTTGTTGCGATCTTGGTAATTGACGCTGACAAAGACAGCTCATAATCGAAGCAACCGAGAGTCAGATGAGGATGCGACCACGGTGTTCAACCTGTCAACCAGGGGGAGAAGGCAAATGTACACAAAGAGCAAGCTGTCTCAAGCCATAACCATTGCGATCGCGTCGGGAGCTGTAGGTGTTTCAGGTAGCGCACTCGCGCAAGAACAAGAAGACGGCTCCAAAACACTGGAGGTAATCATCGTTACGGCAACCAAGCGGGAAGAGAACCTGCAAAGCATTCCGGTCGCGGTGCAGGCAATGGACGCGGAGATGCTGGAGGTGCTCAATATCAACAGTTTCGAGGACTGGATCAAGCAAGCGCCCAACGTGAATTTTTCCGGTCGTGGCCCGGGTCAGAACAGTATGTTTATTCGCGGGGTAGCAGCCAACCCATCGGATATCCGCAAGTCCGGCGGCCTTAGCAGCAGTCCAACCGTGGCGCTCTACCTGGACGATGCCCCGCTGATCTCCAACGCTCGCAACATCGACCTTTATATTACCGACATGCAGCGCATCGAAGTGCTGCCCGGGCCGCAGGGTACGCTGTATGGCGCCAGTTCCCAGGCGGGCACGGTCCGCCTCGTCACCAACAAGCCGGATCTGGGCGAGTTCGGATTCGGGGTAACGGCCTCGGCGGCCACGACTAAGGAAGGCGACCCGAGCTGGGGTCTGGAAGGTTATATCAACATTCCCCTCGTCGAAGACAAGTTCGCGGTGCGCCTCGTCGGCTACCAAATCGACAGGGGCGGATGGATTGACAATGTGCCCGGCACGACGTCCTATGCCGACAGCGAGTCTCTCCAGCCTGGCGGCGGCTTTCTCGCCGACGGCGCAATTCTCCCTTCAAGGGACAATGCGGACCAGGTCGAGGATGATTTCAACACTGCCGTGTACAGCGGTGGTCGCGTCAGCGCCAGGTGGGCCATCAACGAAGACTGGCAGCTGAATGCGGGTGTTGTGGCCCAGAATCTCGAGGTGGATGGTGTGTTCGACTTTCTGCCGCGAGAGGGTGATCTGAATGTCGTCCGTTTCGAGGACGATCACATTGATGACGAGATCCTCCAATTCAACTGGAGCATCGAGGGGCGCTTGGCTTCGCTGGATGTGGTCTACAACGGCTCTTACCTTGCGCAGGATATTTCCCAGGTATCCGACTACTCGATCAATCACGAGAATGTGGGCTGGATGATCTGGTATAACTGTTTGTACACCACCGACCTCGATCCCAACGCCGCCACTTACCAAGTCGTGGAATGCGCCGCGCCCGACGCAAAATATCTACCGCAAGAGGAAAACGAGTATACGCATCACGAATTGCGTATCTCGACGGACGCAGAAAAGCGGCTGCGATTCATTGGCGGGGTATGGTATTCGGATTCCGAAAACCAGCTTTTGAATGAGTGGACCTATCATACAACCGACTTTGACCTTTTTGCGCCCAACGCGGCGTTTCCAGACACATCGTTAGGAGTGGTAGATCAAAACCCCCGGCCCCTGGAAGTCGCCTGGTTTCATACGGTTGTCGATCAAGCGGAAGAGCTGGCCTTTTTCGGCGAGATGACCTACGACTTCAACGATCAATGGAGCGCGACTGTCGGCGCGCGATGGTTCGATATCGATATTAATGTCCTGGGCTCGTTCAACGGTGCAAGCAGGGGGACCTATGGTATGCCTCCGGCTGACAGGGACGGGGGTGGTTCCCTGGATGAAATTCCCCCGGCGAATGAGTCTGACACCATTTTCAAAGCGAGTTTGACGTACCGGGCATCTGATGATGTGCTGGTCTATGGCACCTTTTCCCAGGGCTTTCGCCGGGGCCGTTTCAATCGTCAAGGGGCTGTTAACGATCCGGGCACGGGCCAGGAGTTGTTTCCGGCACTCGTCAACTCGGATTCGATCGACAACTTCGAGATTGGCTGGAAATCCCAACTTTTCAATGACCGCCTGAGACTTAATGGCGCGGCGTACTTTATTGAGTGGTCGGATATGCACAACACGACGACCGATCCGATTCTTGGCAATGTGGCCGTTACAACCAATTCTGGAGTAGCCGAAATTCTCGGGATTGAGATCGATTTCAATGCGTTGCTCACGGATAACCTGACCTTATCCGGCGGTATTTCCATCAACGATGCCGAACTTACCGATATTCCGCCGGGTACCCAGGATTTTGTGGTACCAGTAGGCAGTACGCTGGCCTTGTCGCCGAAATTCCAGGGCACCCTCAATCTCCGCTATGACTTTTCCCTGGCCAGCAAGGACAGCTATGCGACGTTGGGCATTCAGCACCGCGGCTCGGCCTTTACCTCCATTAATCCTAATGGCAGGCTCCCTCTCGATGATTACACGATGTTGGATGGCTCCGTGGGCATGGCCCTGAATCAACAATGGAGGGTCTCGTTGGTGGCCAGCAATCTGACCGATGAGCGTCCCGAGTTTTACAGATCCAGCATCCAGGGTCCTGACCGGATTACCAGTGCCCGGCCACGCACGTTCACCGTTAGAGCGTCTTACGAGTTCAACTAGGGCAGTTGGCTGACCACGCCTCAAGCCTGCCATTTGGCAGGCTCGAGGCGTTTCATTGCTGATCCCAGGCGTCGTTTGATCCAAGGGGCCGGCGGTCAGTTGTCAATTCTTATCGGGCGGGAGTTGGGTCCCATGAATAATAAGATTTTGCTGCGCAGCCGTTTCACGTTGGTCATTGCGGTCCTCGCAGGAGCCCTGTGTCTCGGCCGACCCGTTGCTGCCGCGACCGACCTGA
>JAPUJX010000300.1 GCA_027295975.1 Gammaproteobacteria bacterium | reverse complement strand
CGGCAGAAGCGATCCACGTTTTCTCGCAATTCGTCATCTCTCACCTGATCCAACACCCGCCTGAGAGACTTGACGAGAAAAGGTTCAAGGTAAGCGACATAAAGGCTCACACCCGTGGTCATATAGGACAACAGGATGTTGTCCGCCGCCCATTTCGGGTTGAATTGGGCCGCGGTTGGGATGTCGAATTCCATTTTACGGACGGGAATGGGATGCATGACGGTTCCTCTACGGTTCGGGACAAGCAGATGTTACACCGCGTGGCGACCGAGTCACCCCACGTCGCTTTCGGCACCGGGACGGTGCCGCAGCAGGCCATGGAATGCCCGGCGCGCCAGGGCGCCTTTGTGGCAGACCTTGTACACCTCCTGAGCAATGGGCATTTCCACCCCATGCAGTTCGGCGAGTTCGACGACTACCTTGCTGCTCCTCACCCCCTCGGCAATTTGATTCATGTCTTTGATGATGTCCACCAGATCCCGGCCCTGACCCAGTTGTTCTCCCACCATGTGATTACGGCTCAAGGGGCTTGTACAGGTTGCCATCAGATCTCCCAACCCCGCAAGGCCAGAGAAGGTTGCCACCTGCCCACCCATCACAACTCCGAGCCGCGTCATTTCCGCAAGCCCTCGGGTCACGACCGCCGAGCGAGTGTTTTCGCCGGCCCCCGCCCCATCACCCATACCGGCGGCAATTGCGATCACGTTCTTGAACGCACCGCCCAACTCGCAGCCAATGACATCGGTATTGGTATAAGTACGGAACAACCCACGGCGAAAATACGGTTGCAGCCGTTTGACGACAACCTCTTCCTCCATTGCGAGAACGCTGGCCGCCGCGAAACCTTTGGCAACCTCCAGGGCGAGGTTTGGACCCGCCAGAACCCCCGGTGGATGACCTGGCAACACCTCTTTGATGATCTGAGTCATGCGATTTCGGGTTTCCGGTTCCAGACCTTTCGCCAGGCTGATGACCGGCACCCAGGGCCGCAAATATCGGGATGCCGCCTGCAACGTCTCGCGCATGGCCTTCGAAGGAACGCCCATGATGAGCAGATCCGCGTCACGGATGACTTCCTCCATATCCGAACTGGCAGTGAGCTTGTCGGAAAGCTTCACACCCGGCAGATAGGTTTCATTGGAGTGTTCACGATTGATTTCGTCGACAACATCCTGTCGGCGCGCCCAGATCTTGGTTGGCAGGTTGCCCGCAACTAAAGATGCAACCGTCGTACCCCAGGAACCTCCGCCAAGCACCGCTGCTTTCAGATTCATGTTATCGCCCTCCCGGTTGTCAAAGTCTGAACTATCTTGCGATACTGATTTCGAATGGTAACAGTAGACGCGAACTTGGTCCCACACCGACCGCCTGCCGTTTTTTCGCAAACCGATGGAGACTTGAAAATGAGCAAACGTGTTTCCCTTCTTTTGGCCGGCACCCTGATGTTAGCGCTGTATACCGGCCTGAGCCTTGCCCACGATCCCAAAGAGCACAAAGCGGAGTCACCCGATTGTGCCGCGCTGAAAGAAATGGATGTCTCGCAGACCGACAAGAACGATCCCGTCATGAAGGCGATGCTTCAGAAATGTCAGGACGAGCAGCATGCCGACGACCGCGACAACCGTGATGAACACACAATCGCTGACTCCCACCACTCCGACGAGGACTCGAGTGCCCACGAGTCGCATTGATGAGCATTTCCATGGATAACACCCCGGTAGCCGACACATTGTGGAACGCCCATGAAATATCTTAGTGCCTTGTTGATTTTTTGCGGGGTCGCCGTCCTCGGGGTCGGCGGTTTCATCTACTCGGGCGCATATCAGATCGGCGCCGACGTACCCCACACGACACCCGTCTCCTGGGTCCTGGAAATCCTGCGTGAGCGCTCGATCGAGCGGGCGGCCCGCGACATTCCGGTACCGGAACTCGATGACTCGCAGTTGTTGCTCGCGGGCGGTCCTGACTACAACGAGATGTGTTCCGGGTGCCATCTCGAGCCGGGCAGGACCGAAAGCGACATGAGCGTGGGTCTCTACCCAGCCCCCCCTGACCTGACCACCCATGATGAAGAAGAGGAGCATGGTGAAACCCAAGCGGCCGCTCGGCAGTTCTGGATCATCAAACACGGCATCAAGGCAACGGGTATGCCGGCCTGGGGACCGACCCACGATGATCAGCGCATCTGGGCTATGGTCGCATTTCTGCAGAAGCTGCCCGAGCTTTCTGAACTACAGTATCAGATCCTGACGGCGCGCGGCGAAGACGACTCAGGCCACGCTCACTGATCGATCGCCCCAACTTTGGCTCGGGCCGTTCTGCGGTTCTCAGGGAAACACCGGACTGCTAGCTTGTCTTGCCTGGCCTTGTCAGACCCCGGTCTAAGAACGGCGTTCCTGCAGACCTTCCTTACGCAACCGCCACAACAGAACATCCAACCGGTCTTGACCAAAAAACGGTTCACCGTTGAACACGCAGGTCGGCACCCCCCAATGACCCGCCGCCTCGTGGTCCGCCTGGTTCGCTTCGATCACGCCAGTCAACCGCTCGGCTTCGCTTTGCGCCCGGACATCGAGTTCCACCAGATCCAGACCTGCCGCCGCCGTTGCGCCGGCGAGATGTTCTCCTTCGTGCCAATCGGCAGTTCCACTCCAGATCAATTTCGACACATGATTTGCAAACTCAATACCGCGGCCGCGCTCTTCGGCAAGGACACCCAGTCGAGTGAGACGATGGATATAGGGCTGCTCTTTGGGAAAACTCTGCCGGCCTTGTGGACCCGGTTCGTTCACCACCGGGTCGGGATTTGGCCAGGTCAACGGCAATTCGAGAAACTCCGCCACGCGAAATAGATCCCGCATGAAATACGGAAACCACAGCGGAGGTACGTTGTCGAAAAAATCGGGAGTGCGTATTGCGATGGGGTACACCGGCTTGAAGCGCACCTCCAACTGGTAATTCTGTTTCCACTCCAGCAGCCGCGGGGTCGCAAGATAAGACCACGGACTGCGGAAAGACCAGAAGACGTCTATCGTTAAGGGTTCTGTCATATCAGGTACTCGTGCGGTCAGGTCTGCAGAATCGATCGGGCGTTCTTCGAGAACTTGTCTGCGGCTTTTTCGTCGTTCTCCATGTTGTCGAGGCGCTGTGGTACCTCGATGCCCCGCTGGCACGCGGGCCGCTCACGAATGGCATCGCGCCAGCGTTTGAGGTTTGGCAAGCCGTCCGAGGATACGCCGGACCATTTGTAGGTGCGCACCCAACACCAGTTGGCAAGGTCCGCAATCGAAAAATCGTCCGCGAGCCACTCGTTCTCGGCAAGGCGACGCTCCAGTACCTCGAACAACCGCCGCGTTTCGTGCTGATAGCGATCGATGGCTGGTTGAATCTTCTCGGGGAAGTAGCGGAAAAAGACGTTCGCCTGTCCCATCATCGGTCCGATGCCGCCCATCTGAAACATCAGCCACTGCATTACCAGGGAACGTCCCTTCACATCCGTGGGTAACAGACGTCCGGCCTGTTCGGCGAGGTATACCATGATGGCGCCCGTTTCAAATACTGGAAAATCCTCGTTCGACGTATCCACGATCACCGGTATGCGCCCGTTGGGATTGAGTTTGAGAAACCATTCCTCCTTCTGGGTCTGCTCTCCCAGATTGATGGCATTGACGTTGTATGGAATCTCGAGTTCCTCCAACGTTACCGAAGCCTTCCAGCCGTTCGGGGTGGATGCGGTATAAAGCTCGATCATGGTAACCCTCGTTCAGGCACGCCCGGCCCGGTGTTCGTTTCAGGTGCGAGTTCGAAAAACGGCGCATCCTGCCGACGAGCAGTCTCGCGTGCTATCAAGGAATCCTGCGTATAAACTCGCCCGGCTGGTGTATCGCGTTACTCCGGCCGCAAGACCGATCTTACACCATCATGTATCCGGGAAAACGTATGGACTATGTCGACGTGGCAGAAGCGAAGAAGATCAGCGGGTTGCGGCTGGTTCTGACCAAAGGTGTCCCCGGACCCTGGGGCGAAGCCGCAAAAGCGATCTTCAATCATAAAAACATCCCGTTTGTTGCCGTAGCCCAACATGGCGGAGCGGAAAACCCTGGACTCGTTGCCTGGACGCGCCACCGCAACGCGCCAATCGCCTTGTTCGAAGACGAGGCACCGCGGACCAGTTGGCTCGAAATCCTCCTGCTGGCCGAACGCCTCGCACCCGAACCAACGCTCGTTCCCGAAGACATCGAAACACGGCGCATCATGATCGGCCTCGCAAACGAGATCTGTAGCGAGCAGGGTTTCGCCTGGAACGCCCGTCTGCTGATGTTCAAGGCAATGTTGGAAGCCCAGGGAGATGCCGCCACGGACAACCCGATGTTGAGCGACTACGGTTACTCCCCATCGAGTGTTGCCGCGGCACCGGACAAAATGGCCGCGGTGCTCGGCACATTGACGCGTCAGCTCACCAGCCAGCGGGAGTCCAACAGCCGCTACTTCGTGGGAAAGACACTAACGGCGGTGGATATCTACTGGGCCTATTTCTCCCAACTCATTGATGCGCTACCGCCACAACAGAACTCGATGCCGAACTATCTTCGGCAAATGTGGGGGTATGCGGCTTCCGGATTGCGGATGACCCCGGATCCCATTCTCATGGAGCAACGTAACTTCATCTACGATGAACACCTGGTGTTGCCCCTCGACTTTTGAGGAATACGTTAATGGTTTTACGAACAACCCTCGTTGTGCTGTTGTGTTCCGTTCCAGTTTCCGTGCTTTTCGCCAGAACGACGGCGGATCTGATCCTCACCAACGGTCTCGTCTATACTTCCGAGACCTCCGAGACCTCCGACACCTCCGACACCTCCGACACCTCCGATACCTCCGATCCCGGATTACCTCGGGCTACTTCCATTGCCATCGCCGGGGAGAAAATTCTTGCCGTGGGAAGTGCAACGGATATTCACCTTACCGCAGATGCCGACACCCTGGTCATCGATCTCAACGGCGCATTCGTCAGCCCGGGCTTCAACGATGGCCATGTGCACATCGATTCCACCGGCCGGCTTATCACGGGGGTCAATTTGTTAGACGTCCATGAGCCGAGCGCATTCGCTGAGCGCATTCGCGGCGCAACGGAGCGGTTGCCCAGGGGGAGCTGGATCATCCGTGGCTCCTGGGGTGCATACGAACAGTGGCAAGAAAGCTCGAGCGGCCAACAACCTGGAGAGGATCTGCGCAGCGGCCCATTCACCCCCGATCGCCGGCTCATTGATCCTGCGACGTCCGAATACCCGGTTCTGGTGAGCCGATTCGATCGCAGCATGTATCTGGCCAACACGCTGGCCCTCGACCTCGCGGGCATTACGCCCGATACACCCGAGCCGCGAGACGGCAGCATCGAAAGAGACGCCGATGGACGATTGACGGGCATCTTACGGGGCAGTGCCGTTGCACTCGTGGAAGAGATCATTCCGCCTATCTCTTTCGATCAGCGGCTCGTGGGTGTACGAGCAGTGCTCAAAGAGGCTCGTGAAGCAGGTGTGACCACAATGCAGGACCTCACCAGCCCCGAGCAACTGCGTGCATACCAGGCTTTGAAGGAACGCGGTGAACTCACCGCCCGAATCATGTTGCGCCCCGACATCTTTCAGTGGGAGCCCACCGCGAGGCTGGGCATAACCCGTGGCGTTGGCGACAACTGGCTCAAGTTTATCGGCTACAAAGGCTGGGTCGACGGCATCATGGGCAATTCGTCGGCCATGTTTTTCCGACCCTATGACCACGACCCCGCCAATCGAGGCGTCCTGCGCAGGCCCATGATGCCGGAGAGCGTCGAAGACGCGGCTTTCTCCATGACCGAGGCCGATCACTACACCGCACATCCACCAGGCAACCTGGAACTACTCGTCGAATCCTGGGTCGCCACCGGTGTACCGGCGCATATTCACGCGATAGGCGACCTCGGCAACCGCATCCTCCTCGACATATACACCCGGGTGCTCAACAGGCACGATATGGTGGACGCCGACCACCGCTGGCGTGTTATTCACGCCCAGGTAGTACATCCGGATGACATGGCGCGTTTCGGTGAATTGAACCTCGTCGCGGAAATCAATCCCTATCACGTTTCCGACGACATGCGCTGGATGGAGGAACGGATCGGCAGGGAACGCTCGAATGGCGCTTACGCGTTTCGTAAGCTCAAAAACTCCGGTGCCGTGCTGGTCTTCGGCAGCGATTCCCCCGGCACCAACGCAGCCCGCTATTTCCTCAATCCGGTTTATGGACTTTACGCAGCCGTTTCACGCCAGACGTTGAGCGGCAAACCGGAAGACGGTTGGTTTCCCGATCAGCGTCTGACCATAGAGGAGGCCATGGACGCCTACACGCGCGCGCCGGCCTGGGCGTCGTTCGAGGAAGACATCAAAGGAACGCTGACTCCCGGCAAGCTTGCCGACATCGCGGTTTTCGACACCAACCTCATCGAGGCGGGTCATGACAATCCGATGGATCTGCTGAAAGCCAAGGTTCTGTATACGATCGTGGGGGGGAAAATAGTGTATCAGCGGGAACCCGGGAAAGATGAGTGATCCATAGGTGACGGCAGAGCAGTTATCCGGTGGCGAGGCGCTGGTCCGAGGTCTCATCCAGCATGGCGTCGACACAGTGTTCGGATTACCCGGCGCTCAAATGTATGGGTTCTTCGACGGGCTCTACACACATAGGGATGTCATTCGCACCTTTTCCGCGCGCCACGAACAGGGTGCTGCCTACATGGCATTTGGTGCGGCAAAATCCACTGGGGTTCCCGCAGTCTATTCAGTGGTCCCCGGTCCGGGCGTGCTCAACACAACTGCCGCGTTGTGCACGGCGTGGGGTTGCAACACGCCGATTTTGTGCGTCACCGGTCAAGTACCCAGCGCGTTTCTGAATCAGGGGCGCGGTCACCTGCACGAACTACCGGACCAACTCGCCACCCTGAAGTCATTGAGCAAATGGTCCCATCGCATCGATAGCGTTGCCGATACCTCCCGTGCGGTGAGCGAGGCGTTCCGCCAGATGCTGTCGGGTCGGCCGGGACCGGCAACGTTGGAAATGTGTTGGGACATCATGCTTGAACCCGGTCCTTTTGTTGAACATGACTCCATCGGACCCGATCCGATACCCGAACCGGATGCGCGGCAACTCGGCAACGCGCTGGAGTTAATCGCCGCCGCCAGACGCCCGATGATAATGGTTGGCGCCGGAGCGCAACACGCGAGTACCGAGGTGCTGGCCCTTGCGGAGGCGCTCAGCGCCTCGGTTACCTCATTCCGCAGCGGGCGAGGCATCGTTGCCGAAGATCACGCGCTCGGCGCAGGCTCTGCCGCCGCGCACGAACTCTGGGACGAAACAGACCTTCTCATCGGGATAGGCAGCCGATGCGAGATGCAATACATGCGCTGGGCGCAGATGATGGAGCTGCACAGGCGCCCGCTCGGCGGGCCGAAGCTCATCCGCATCGATATCGACCCAACCGAGATGTTACGACTGATACCCGATGCGGCACTGGTGACCGACTCGGCGTTCGGCTGCAACCTGCTGCTCGAGCGTTTATCCACAACCAAAATAGACCACACAAAAAATCGGCTGCGGATCGCCGAAGCGAAACTTTCGGCGCGAGAGAAGTACACTCGTGTGCAACCCGAAGTGGGATACCTCGACGTGATCCGCGACGTTTTGCCGCGAGACGGATTTCTCGTGGAGGAACTCTGCCAGGCGGGTTTTGCGTCTTATTACGCGTTTCCCGTTTATGAGCCGCGCACGTACGTTACCCCCGGATTTCAGGGTACCCTCGGTTACGGTTTCCCCACGGCGCTTGGGGTGAAAGCCGCAAACCCCGATAAGGCGGTCGTGTCGATCATCGGCGATGGCGGGTTCATGTTTGGCATCACCGAACTCGCCAGCGCCGTGCAACACAAGCTCGGCGTAGTGTGCCTGATTTTCAACAACAGTTCGTTCGGCAACGTACGCAGGGATCAACTCACCCGTTTCGACGGCCACGTGATTGGCGCCGACCTGATCAATCCGGATTTCCTGAAACTTGCCGACAGTTTTGGCCTTTCCGGTTTTCGCGTGGATACTCCAGACGGGTTACAACCTGTGCTCGAAAAGGCAATCGCCGACGAGACACCGGCCATTGTGGAAATCGTCATAGAAAAAGACAGCGAAGTTTCACCCTGGGAATTCGTTTCGTTTCAGCGCTGACAAACCCGAATGTATCCTAGTACTCCCGTGCAGAGCTCTAGAATTGACCGAGATATTCTCGCGCCCGTTCCCGGTCCTTTTGTCCTTCCGCGGAACGATCAAACCTCGAAAACAACCAGATGCATGCGAACGCAATTACGATCGAGTACAACGCTGGATAGGACACCGGAAAAACAGGTTCGGCAAAACCCAACACGTTAACCCACACCGCAGGCCCGAGCACGACGAAGCTCACCGCCGATAACAGGCCCAGCCACCCGCCGACCAGCGCACCCCGGGTGGTCAGACCTCGCCAGTACATCGAGTAAATCAGCAATGGAAAGTTAGCGCTGGCGGCAACCGTCAATGCCAGGGCGACGAGGTAGGCTATGTTCTGTCCCTCGAAGGCAATACCCAGCACAATGGCCAGCCCGCCGATGAAGCCGGTTGCGATTCGCGACACCAGCACTTCCTCGCCCTCACCGGCCTGATTCCGGCGTATGACGTTTGCCCATAAATCGTGCGAAACGGCCGACGCGCTCGCGAGGGTGAGGCCGGCGACAACGGCCAGGATGGTCGCAAACGCCACGGCCGACATGACACCCAGAAACACCGAGCCTCCGACGATCTCCGAAAGGTGTATGGACACCATGTTGGCCCCGCCCAGCACGGCACCCGTTTCGTCGAGATATTGCGCATTACCGGTAACCAATGCGATGGCCGCGGGTGCGATAATCACCAGAATCAGCAGGTTGACGACCGCTACCAGGATCATCGCCACAAGGGCCGACTGGCGTGCCGACCTGGCATCCGGAACGGTAAAAAAGCGCATGAGGATATGGGGCGAGCCTACCAGTCCGAAAATCAGCCCGCAGATCAACGATAGAGCACCCCAGAATCCAAGGTCGAGACCACCAGGGCGAACGAACAATTCTCCCTTGGGGTGTCTGGCCAGTGCCTGAGCGTACAATGCCTCGAGATCGAACCCGAATGCCAGCAAGCTGAGAAAGGCCAGCACCAGGATTCCGGACACCAACATCAGGGCCTTGGTAATCTGTACCCAGGTGGTCGCCAACATTCCGCCGAACGCGACGTATATCACCATCAAAGCACCCACCAGTATGACCGCCAGTTTGTAGTCGATGCCGAACAGCACCTGCACCAGTGCTCCGGCACCAACCATCTGCAGGACAAGGTACATGATCGCCGAAACAAGCGTGGCGGACGCCGCAAGTACCCGCATGGGCGGCGCGCGCAAACGCGCACTGACCACATCCGAAAACGAGTATCGCCCCATGGCACGCAGTCGGTCCGTCATCAGCAGTGCCATCATCGCAAATGCAACGCTGGGAGCGATCAGGTAGATGATGCCATCGAATCCGCTCCCGAAAATAATCGCAGTAATACCAAGCATGGTGGCCGCAGACATAAAGTCCCCGGCAAGGGCAATTCCGTTCTGTGTTCCCGAAATTTGTCCGCCCGCAACGTAGAACTCACTCGCGGATCGAGTTCGTCCGGCAGCCCGGTAGGTAATGACGACGGTGATGCCGATGACGGCCAGGAAACAAAAAATGGCGACCGTGTTGGTAGTTTCGTTCGGGGCATCCGCCGCCTCTACCACGGCCGGAACAAGGGTAAACAACCCGATCGGCAAACGTTTATACATCCACGTCCGCCTGCTTTCTGGCACGATTGTGCAAAGCGGTAAAAACCACCGGACCGATAATGGCAACGCTGCCGAAAAGTATCCCAACGGTAAGGTAGGAAGCGCCAAAAAGGCGCAGGGCAAACACTTCCGGCCAGCCCGCCATCCCGGCGATGAAAAGTGCGAGAAATCCCAGGATCACCACCGCATGGATCCAGCCACGATTCTTGTCGGTTCGTCGCACCCTCGCAATCCTCGAAAAACCCTGAGTTGAATTATACTGTCTCGAACGGACCAAACAGAAATGGCTGAAAGGCAAGGGGCGCATCAATGTCCGACAACTACGTCACCGTACAGCGAGATGGACCACTCGCCACCGTAACCTTCGACCGCAAGCGCAATCTCAACGCGTTCGATGGCCAACTCATCCTGGAACTCACCGATGTCGCCAGGTCATTTCACGATGACCTGGAAACTCGGGCGGTGGTACTCACCGGCAGCACCCGCTATTTCTCCTCCGGAGCCGACCTGGAAGACCTGGCGTCCCGTAACGACCCGGAAGTCTCCGACCTGGAAAAGCGCCACACTTTTTTCCGCGGGGTGCGCCTGTGCGAAGCCTGGGAAACGATGCCGCAGATCACCATCGCGGCAATGGAACGCCTTGCGGTAGGCGCCGGTGTCGCGCTGCCGCTGGCATGCGACTGGAGGGTGATGGGTGAAAGCTGCTTCCTCTACGTGCCGGAAGTGAAGATCGGCCTGAACCTGCAATGGGGCGCTTTGCCACGCCTGGTCAATCTGGTGGGTCCGGCACGGGCCAAGCGGATCTGCATTCTGTGTGAGAAGATGGACGCTCGAACAGCCCTGGACTGGGGGCTGATCGACGAAATTGCCGCGGATGGACAGGCTGCCGCCAAGGCCATGGAACTGGCACGGGCAGCCGCTGAGATGCCGCCAATCGCCACCCGCATGATCAAGGAAGCCGTCAATTTCACCGCCGGAGCCCTGAACCGTACGGCGAGTTTCGCCGACGCCGACCAGAGCCAGTTAACGGCGGCATCTGCAGACGCCCGAACCGCAAGGGAGAGCTTCAACAAAAAATAGCGCCACAGGAAAACGCAATGATATCAAT
>JAPUJX010000030.1 GCA_027295975.1 Gammaproteobacteria bacterium | reverse complement strand
CAAGCGTCAAGCAAATAGGCTTCATTGTGAGCGGGTATGATGACGGAGATGTCGGGCACGGTTTCTGTTTCCACCAGAGCACCCATGGCGAGTGCTCGTTACATCCAGCAAGCTGTGCGGATGATACCCGGTCGGTCGGGTGAAACATGATTCGTGATTGGGTTGTATGACAAACCCCGATAGGGTGGCACACCGATACCCGTGTACAATCCAGAGACGGTTATTTGAGTTCAGGTATCGAGTGTGTTGCGCGTCGCCATTGGCCAGGCCTATCACCTGAAATTCGATCCCAAGTTGTGGGATCGGATGCAACCCTATGCACCGCTCGGATCGCTGTATGCGGCCCGGGTTGCCAGAGACAACGGCTGCGAGGTGTACTTTCACGATTCGATGTTGTCTGAAAGTGTTGACGACTGGGCGAGGTTTCTGGAAAAGACCAAGCCGGATCTGGTGGTTCTACAAGAAGACAACTTCAACTACCTGAGCAAAATGTGTCTGGCGCGGATGCGTGAAGCTGCCGCTCGGATGATCGAAGATGCCCGCTCAATCGGAGCCTATACGGTCGTCGGGGGGTCGGATGTAACAGACCATCCCGAATATTATCTGAACAAGGGCGCTCACCTGGCCATGCAGGGAGAGAGCGAACGCACCCTGGTTGAAGTTGTACGACGAATTATCGACAACCCGGCGGATCCAATAACCGCTCTGCGCGGCACAGCCGCGATGGAATCCAGTCGGATCATCATCCACGACCGGCAACCGGTGATCAAAAAGCCCGATGTTCTCGGTTACCCGGCCTGGGATCTGGTCGACCTGGAACGATACAAGCGCATCTGGTTCGAAACACACGGTTATTACTCCATCAACATGGTGAGCACCCGAGGGTGCCCCTATTCATGCAACTGGTGCGCGAAACCGATCTGGGGGCAGGGATATCAATCCCGTACCCCCGAAGACGTCGTAGCCGAGATGGTGTTCCTGCGCGGCCTGGTGGATCCAGATCACATCTGGTTCATGGATGACATCTTCGGCTTGAAACCCCGCTGGATCAAACACTTCGCGGAAGTGCTCAACGATCGGGATATTCACATACCCTTCAAGTGCCTCAGTAGGGCCGATCTGCTGCTGCGTCCCGGCGAGGTGAAGAATCTGGCCGCCAGCGGCTGCGAGACCGTCTGGATGGGAGCCGAATCCGGCAGCCAGAAGATCCTCGACGCCATGGACAAGGGAATAACGGTCGACGAGATCGAGCAAGCTCGCCAGGCCCTCCAGGAAGTGAACGTTAAAACCGGTTTCTTCATTCAGTTCGGTTATCCGGGAGAAGGTCTGGAGGAGATTAGACAGACCCTCGCGTTGTTGAGACGAACCCTTCCGGACGACATGGGAATTTCGGTCTCCTATCCCTTACCGGGCACCAAATTTTTCGAAAACGTCAAACATCAGCTTCGCGAACAAACGAACTGGGCTGACTCCAACGATCTGGCCATGCTCTTTGACGGACCTTTTCCGACCTATTTTTACCGTTGCCTTCATAAGGCTGCACATGCAGATCTCAACCTGTTCCGATCCTGGAAGGACCTGCACCCAACCCGGCGTTTGGGTTCCCTGAAACGTTTTGCGAGGGTTTTTTACCGTTTCTGCAGGTGGCTGTGGTTCCGTATTGGCCTGTTGTTTCTCGCAACGTTGGCGCGAAGTCGACGTGCGATGGAGCAGATTCCCGACAACGTTCCGGCACCATGAAGTCCGGTGGCCGATAACTCACAAAGAGCCGTTCTCCCAGCCGATTTCTTCGATGAGTTGGCAGATAGCTACGATGCGGATTTCAGCGAGCGTCTTGGCGGGCGTTGGTTGCGGCAACTGGTCAACGAAACTTCAGACGCCGTTATCGAACCTGGGGCTCGATTGCTGGAAATTGGCTGTGGTACCGGGCAAGACGCCCTTCGTTACGCGGGTTTTGGATGTGAAGTTGTTGCGACTGACGCTTGCGAAAACATGTTGGCGAACGCTCGGCTGAAAATTTCGACTTCCGCCTGTTCCGAGCGAATAACTTTCCTGCGCTGGGACGCCAACGAAAAACCACCCGCCGAGTTGTCGTCGATGCCTGCGTTCGATGTCATTTTTTCCAATTTCGGGGCCCTCAACTGCGTGCGAATCGACCCAACCTTCGTTGCGAGGTTATCCGCGTTGTTGAAGCCCGGCGGGTCTCTGATTGCCGTGATGATGGGTCCATGTTGTCTCTGGGAAATGGTCTGGTTCGGAGTGCGGGGCCAGCGTAACTCGGCGTTTAGGCGATTACGGCGTGGCAAAGAAAGTGCCTGGGAACCAGGCGTCGTTTCTTATCCATCAGCGGCAACTCTCGCCAGACTGCTCGCTCCGACGTTTTCCCTTCAAGCGCAAAAAGGTATTGGAATTTTTCTGCCACCCTCCTTCGCTTTTCATCTGATTGAACGATGGCCGAGATTTTTTGGAATACTGAAACGATTGGAACGGCACATCGGCACGTTGTGGCCCTTTACCCGCATCAGCGATCATCATCTGACGGTTTTCGCGGCACGGCGCCCAGACGAGTCTACCGAAGCATGACCGCAATATTTACAACGATGAGGTGGTCGAGGAGGGTTGTGTGAGTGTCTGGATGAGAAGGGGAAGCGGAGCCCTTGGAATTTTTCTGGTTCTCGCGTATGCCATCGCTTGCACACCTACCCGGGAGCTTGTCACAAAATCCCAAACACAGATAACGGGCGATTATCTGGGTGAACAGATTTGTATGAGCTGTCATCAAGCCGAAAGCAGCCATTGGGTCCATACGTTACACGCTCGAATCTTTCGGAATCCGCGAAACGAACTGGAAGCAAAATCCTGCGAAGCTTGCCATGGTCCTGGATCCAGGCATCTGGTTGACGTGAATGACCGTTCGCGCATTATTGCGTTCACCCGACAATCGCAGACCCCGATCATGCAGCAGAACAACCAGTGCACGACGTGCCATGCCGGGAAGACGCACCTGTACTGGCTGGGTTCCTCGCACCAGCTGAACGATCTTGCCTGCAGCGACTGTCACAATCCGATGGCGGAGTTCTCTGCTTCCGGGCTGCTGCGAACCGCAGGGGTGAGCAAAACCTGTTCGAGTTGCCACCGCCAGGAGTTCAACGAGTTTCGCAAACGCTCGCATATGCCGCTGATCGAGGGGAAAGTTTCCTGCATAGACTGCCACAGCCCGCACGGCTCGGTGACATCACCTCTGCTCGCGGGGGATAGCGTGAACCAGGTCTGTTTTAAGTGTCACGCTGAGAAACGCGGGCCGTTTATCTGGGAACACGCGCCGGTGCGCGACAACTGCCTGAACTGTCATGAGCCTCATGGTTCGAACCACGACCAGTTGTTGACCACCGCAAGACCGTTTCTCTATCAGCAATGCCATACGAATCGTGGGCACCCCAACGATCTGCTGACCGAAGCCAACCTCGGTAGCGGTACTCGACCGGATCCGAGAATACTGAATCGCAGTTGCCAGAATTGTCATGCACAGATTCATGGGTCGAATCACCCCTCAGGGGTTCGGTTTCATCGCTGAGGAACAGGTGCTGTGAACGCGGGTATTTTCGGATTTTGTTTTGCAGGGTTGTTGCTGGCGACTTTCCCGTCGGTTGTGTCGGCAGAGGAGTTACCTCCGAGTGTCCTGGGAAACACCCTCAATCCGACCGGGTCGGGGCTCACTGATCGTGTCGACCCGCGAGGAATGACCCTATTCAAACAGCGCGTTTCCAGGTCTCCCGCCGGTATCCTTTACGACACGCCAAGGGTTCCATCCATTATTGCCCCGGGTGGATGGACGGGAACGGTCGATATAGGGGTATTGACGAACGACGGTCCCGAAGAAGCAACCGAGTTCAATGAATACACGGACTGGAAACGTTCAGCGCTGGTCGCATTCGATTTTTTCAGACTGTCCGAAGATGGACGCGGGTATACCGAACTGAGCGTCGGTGCCGTGGGCCGCGACGATCAGTATGGTTCCCTCGAGTTTGGCAGTTACGGCAGCTATGTGATCAACGTCGTGCATGCCAAAACACCGCACGTTTTTTCCCAGGATGCCAGCGCATTTTTTGACGGTATCGGCAGCGAATACCTGGCGTTACCTCCGGGTCTGGTACCAGGAGCCAACTCGAGCGATGAAATCGATCTGGCGTTAACGGTATCTGATCGCGGCACCTTGTCGATAGAGAGAACGTTGAATGGAATGAGCTTCAAGTTGACGCCAAACGAAGACGTCACCCTATTTCTCGATTTTACCAGCGAGCGGCAACAGGGGGAGCGCCCGTTTGGTGGTGCGTTTCTGCCGACGTTTTACGCCGGCAGCGGAAGCGGCGGTGTCGTGGAAACCATCGAGCCCGTCGATTACCTGACCCACAGCCTGTCGCTCGGACTGTCCGCCGTGGTGGGTAGCTACTGGCTGAATTTCAGTTACAACGGATCGTTGTTCGAGAACAAAAAGGATTCGCTCACCTGGGAAAACCCGTTCACCAATCGTGTTGGTGATCCTTTCACGCTGGAACGCGGGCGCTTCGCGCTGTACCCGGATAACCAATCCCACAACCTGAAGCTGGATTTTGCGCGGAGCCTTCCCAGAGGCCAATTTACCACGACGATATCCTGGACGAGTATGACCCAGGATGAGGATCTGTTGCCGCCGACCATCAACACCGGTCAGCCGCGTCCAAACCTCGACCTGGACGACTGGAACACGCTTGATGCGTTACCCCGCAAACGCGCGGATGCGGAAGTTCAAAACATGTTGGTGCAATCCAGTTTGAACATGGTGCTGGCGCCGCGTTTGACGTTCCGGGCGAAGTTACGTTACCAGGATGAGGACATCCGCACCGATTACACGGCTTTCAATCCTTCGATCCAACAGATCGGCTACGTGGCGGTTGACGGAGGTTTCGGAAATCGGTCGTTTGAACCCGGAGTGAACAGTTCACCGTTTCAGTTCCGCAGCATTCCCTTCGACCGAAAAACACTGGAGATGACGGCGGCAATCGACTATCGGCCATGGCGTAAGACAAACTTGGGGGTAGAAATTGCCAGGGAGGAAGTGGACCGGGAAAATAGAGAAGTAAGCTCGTCCGATGATGATCTGATTCGCTTGACCCTCTCGAGTCGCCGGCTGTCATGGGCGACCGTGAACCTGTCTTACGAATACAGTCAACGCGATGGTGACGATTACGATCCCTATCCTTACGCGAGGTTTTTTACGGCATCGCTCCCTGGATACCAGTCGCCTTTTGGCACTACGCCCCCCGCTTTCACTCTGGATGCGATGCGCAAGTTCGATGTGGCGGATCGAGAGGTTGCAAAACTGAAGGCCAGAGTTCGTTTCCTCGTGCGCGACGACATGGACATCAGCGTGCAATTGCAACGTGAACATACGGACTTCGAGGCGGATTACGGCGTTGATTACAACGATCGTGATACGTTCAGTGTCGATTTTAATTTCCAGCCATCTCCCACAACGAATCTTTATGCGTTCTGGTCGTGGTTCAACCGTGCTTCCGAAATGGCCAACATCCGGGATACCGGCTTCTCTCCCGACTTGTCGGCCGGTGGATCGACCTATCCCCTTGATTCCGCCTGGCGGGAATCGACAGACGAGCGCTCCTACGCTTATGGGTTCGGGTTGAGCCTGCACCTGACCCGTTGGCAATTTTCCAGCAATCTGAGCGTGAGTGATTCGTCAACACAAATGGACTATTCCTTTGCCTCCAGCAACGCGTTGGCGGCACCCGGCGCGTCGGGTAACCCCAGCGGCAGATTTCCGGACATCGAACATCGCAACCTCCAGTGGACCACTGAGATCGATTGGTATCTGACCTCTAAGCTCACGCTGCGTTTCTTCCATCGCCTGGACGCCGGTGAACTCGATGATTGGCACTTCGATGGCCTCCAGGAACGAATTGGCAACCAACTGTATCTGGGTATTGATCTGGACGACTACGAGGTGAACACGTTTGGTGTTTCCGTCCGGTACACCCATTGAGGTTGGATGAAAGCCGCAGGCGAAGCTGAAATTCCTGAACGAATGCTCGCGATTCGTCTCCAGGCGATGGGGGATCTCGTTATCACGTTTCCCTACCTGCAAGCCATCAAGCGCAGGCACCCGACGCTGCAGATCGATCTGCTCACTCGAGATGAAGTAGCAGAC
>JAPUJX010000003.1 GCA_027295975.1 Gammaproteobacteria bacterium | reverse complement strand
CACGAGCACCGCCTGAATACGCGATTTTTTCATGTTGATTTCGTGATGAGTCAACAACCCTCGCCGTACCATGAATGCATCGTTGGAGCTATGTAGTTCGAAATTGCAATAGGAAAAAATCGACCCGAGGACAGAAAGAGCAGCCATGATCATGACCGCCAGCATGAATGCGCTGAAGCCGAGCACCGCCAGTGCGATCGTTCCCTGGTCAGACATGAAGCCGCCGACATCGAGACCCAGACCCGCAATGTACGCGTTGATGGTCTCCGCGGTCTGGCCGTATACCGCGCCGAGTGCTCCTAATATGATCCATGCCCGGTTGTTGGTGAGCCCGTGAAGCACCAGATCCGCAAGGCTTCTCGTGAGCATCAGCTTCCATTGCCGGGCTTGGGCAACCCCGCTTACCCCGGCCGCCGAATGCAACTCCGTTTCCAGGTTCGCGCTTGCGATTGATAAACGATTGTACCTGTGGATTTCCTCGCGAATTTGTTTTCCCTGGTCCAACTGCAGAGCGGCAAGAAGGACTTCTTCGGATGATGAACCCGCACCGTCTATTTGTACCGTGACGAGACCCAATGGCCGAAAATAAAACGGATGTTCCAGGTTGACGTTCTGAATGCGATGAAACGGCAGATTGAGCTGTTTCTTCGAGAAAACCCCCTCTCTGACTTGAACGCTGGAGGATTGAATCAGGTAGGAAAAGTACAGGTACCTCATTGCCGCCGACACCACCACCAGGGCCAGAATTCCGGTGAAGGCGATAATCGCTATAACTACGCTATCTGTTTGATACAGGCCGAATACCAGGGGTACCAGAGCATAGGCGTTGGTCAACAACTGCATGATGGTGCGCGCAGCAAAGTGGACTATTGCCCAGGGTGACAGCCGGACAAAGTCGGCGTTGACGTTGCTGATCGAGGTGTCGGTCAAGGTCAGCGCCGTTCGGCCTGAAGAACAAAACGTCGTATCCGGGCGGCGGTAATCAACCTCAGGCCGGGGATCGTAAAGGTGGCCCCACTGGTTCCCGCACTGAATAGACGAATATTGGCGAGACCTGTGCGTTTCTCCAGAGGGCCGCGGGTCAATTCCACATGCTGGATGCGTCTGATCGGCTGAATGACTTCATGCTGCCAGAACAACCCCGACTTCAACACGAGATCGTGATCGCGGATCGAATATTCAATTGCGCGCGCAGCCTTGAACCGATACAGCGGCAGGAGTGTCATGATGAACAGGGCCAATCCGTAAATAGCCGGCGCGTGTTCCTGTAGTTGCTGGGGGATTTCCAGCAGCCACCAGAGCACGGTGGCAATTCCTGTGATCAGACTCTCGACAAGCAGCACGATGATACATACCAGGCGCGCATAGGACGGCTCCAGGGATTGGAACTCGATGTTCTCGATTGTCGGCAGATCACAAAGAGCCACCTGAAGATTGGTAAATGCCACTGGGAACCTCTGGTTGTGAGCCATTTTTGGAGTTTATCAGCTATTCCCGTATGAGCACCTCCGGGACGATTCCTTGATATGCTCTCACAGTTATTATCGAACAATAAATATTGGGAGGTTGCGGATGGCTCCGGTTCCTAAGGGAGGTACGGTTGCGGTTACGGGTGGTGCTGGTTTTATCGGGGGATGGGTTGTACGGCTTTTGCTGGACAAAGGATATCGTGTGCGGGCATGCGTCCGCGACGCTGACGATCCGGCCAGGACCACGTTCCTGAAAGAGATGCCGGGTTATGCATCGGGGAGACTTACCCTCCATGGGGCGGATCTGGATAACGCCGGCAGCTTCGACGAAATATTCAAGGGCTGCCATGGCGTGTGCCATGTCTCCCACGTGAGCGACTATGACGACCACGACTACGTCAAAATGGTGTGCGATCACATCATCGAAAGCGTCAACACCTCGGGCTCGGTCAGCCGCGTCGTAGTTACTTCCAGCATTGCGGCGGTCATATCGGAAGTGGATTTGCAGGAGTTCGTGAGGCGCCCTGTTTTTTACGAAGACCGATACCCGGACGAGCAGAACCCGAAAAGAACGCCGGCAAAAGGGCAGGGCTACTCGATGGGTAAGATCATCGCCCAACGGGCTTTCTCCGAAGCTGCGCAACTCAACGGCGACTGGGATGCGATTACCTGCTGCCCGGCCGACAACGTCGGCCCCATCCAGTCACCGCATCAGAAAGACATGGGACCGTGGCAGCACAACATTGAGATGATGCTTTTGGGCGAGTACTACCAGAACGGCGCTTACCGGCCCTGGATGACGGTGGACGTCCGCGACGATGCAGCGAGCCACATCGGGCTGCTCGAGAGCGTTCATGTGAAAAATGGCGAACGTTACATCGCCTGGTCCACTGACACCCGCAACGTGGAAGATATCTGCGCCGCCATCGATAGATTGCTGCCTGAACTGGGCCATGACGCGCCAGAGGTTACCGACCCGTTCCCGGAGCGGATACAGGCGCGCGAGGCCGAGATGCGTGCGATCTGGGCTGGCTGTGAACTGCGTAACGACCGAATTCGCTCGGTGACCTCGGTCAGCTTCCGTCCCCTGGACGAGTCTGTGCGAGACTGCGTGGAGTCACTTCTTACGGTGGCCAAAGTTCAGCCAAAACTGAGATCCGGTTTCACCGCCAGGGTGTGACGCCATTTGCAGGTGTCGGCGCCTTCACTGTCGGCGTCCTCATTGGTGAACTTACGAATAATCCGAGCTAAGGTATGTGGACCAGCCGCA
>JAPUJX010000299.1 GCA_027295975.1 Gammaproteobacteria bacterium | reverse complement strand
TGGTTTGATATTTGGAATTCCACACGACGTGCACTGAGTGTGCAACTCGGAGCGGGTTTACAGCAAGAAGAAATAGGCATGGAAACCGGGGGCAGCGGCGTAGCGACGTGGACCTTGCGTTATCGACAGGATTTTATCGGTGACGATCTGGAGCTGTTCCACAATCATTCCATAACACACAACATCGGTGGTCGACCCAACACCAGCTATAAAACGAGTACCGGATTCCGCTATAAAATTACCGACTTGGTGTATGCCAACGTTTCATTCGACTTCGACTATGAAACCGATCCCGTTGATGTGGCCGAGAATGAGGACATCGCGGTGGTGCTTGGCGTTGGTCTGGATTTGTGATTATTGCGCTGGCGGGTAAGGCACTCTAGTAGCGGGTGTCGGTGACGGGACAAAATTGAAGTCGATATGCCGGATTATCCAGATTGTCTAATAATAACCGCAACCGCGGATGAACTTGCAGAGGAGATCGCCCGGCTTGCAGAATTCCCTCTGGCGGTCAAAGCATGCACCACCGCGGAACAGGCCCTCGTCGAATACACGGACGAGGCGGTCCTATTCGGCAACCCCGACATGATCGCGGACATACTGCCTGAAATGCCGACGGTTGCCTGGATCCAATCCTCCTGGGCCGGCGTCACACCCCTGATGGCGCTCGATCGCCGTGATTACGTGTTGACGGGCATCAAGGGTGTGTTCGGGCCACAAATGTCGGAATATGTTTTCGCCTATTTGTTGGCTCACGAACTGAAGGTGCTGCGGCGCAGGAACGAGCAGCACGCGCACAACTGGTTCACGGCGGCCTCCGGCACGCTTCAAGGCAAACGTCTCGGCATTATGGGGACGGGCACCATCGGTCGGCACATTGCCAAAACGGCAAAAATCTTCGGCGCCACGGTGACCGGCTTAAGCCGTTCGGGAGCGCCCGCGCCAGGTTTTGGAAAAGTAATGCAGGTTGGTCAACTGGACAACTTCCTTGAAAAGCTCGACTATCTCGTGGCAGCCCTTCCACAAACCGCCGATACCGATAACCTGCTCGACGCAGCTTCGCTGGCGAAACTCCCGGCACATTCCTACTTCATCAACGTCGGCCGCAGTAATGTCGTCGATGTCGGGGCTCTGATCGAAACACTGAAAAACGATGGTTTGGCAGGCGCCGCGCTGGACGTATTCGACGAGGAACCCATACCGAGGGACAGCCTTCTCTGGGACACGCCCAACTTATCGATTACCGCCCACATCGCAGCCGTAAGTCATCCGTCACTCATCGCGCCAATTTTCCTGGAAAACTATCAACGCTACACAAATCAGCAACCCCTCAAATACGTTATCGATTTTGCTACCGGCTATTAGCGTGAGATGCAGGGAGCCGGTCCACGTACGTATGATCGCGAATGTACGGGTACACCGGATACTCCCATGTATAATGACTCCCTTCTTTCATGGGAGATTGCATCCGATGCCGAAACGCATAAGTCTGTTTCTTGTGTCCCTGCTTTTTGCCGCCTGGGTAAGTGCTGCACCTGAAGTCGGTGACCGGGCACCCGACTGGACGCTGCCTGGTACGGACGGCAACCAGTACACGCTGTCGGAACTGCGGGGCAAATATGTAGTGATCGCGTTTTTTCCGAAAGCCTTCACCGGAGGCTGAACCCTCGAATGTAAGGCGCTGCGTGACAGCGACAAAGAAATCAGAAACTACGACGTCGTCTACTTCATGGCGAGTACCGATTCACCCGAAGACAATCGTGGGTTCGCCGAAAAGAACGAGGCCAGCTTCCCGATCCTCTCAGATCCCAGCAAAGAGGTGAGTAAGTCCTATGGCGTTCTGGCGGCACACGGTTATGCGAACCGCTGGACGTATTACATCGATGCTGAAGGGGTGATCGCAAAAATCGACAAGAGCGTGGACCCTCGAACGGCTGGTGCGGATCTGGTTCAAAACCTCGAGGAACTGAACGTTCCAAAAATAAACTGATCGCTTCTGAGGTGATTCCGGCGCTGAGTGTAAATCCACCCGGCGCCATCCGCCCGTGGGTAAACGTCAACGAATCGGCACAGCACCGCTTTTCCGGATCACACTTTTTTCGCAACAATCAGATCCCGGGTGATGACATGATCGACACGGTGTTTGAATGCCTTGTCGAGACCGTCATCGAGGACGAGCAACCCGGCGTCACGCAACAGCACGACGAACTTGTCGCGGGCGAAATTTCTCGTATTCCAGGATAGCGCGAGTGTGCCTCCCGTTTTCAGTATCTTTGCCCACACCGGCAGGCAGTCCGCGACTAGAACGTCGGGCGTTCGTGATAATTCTCCCCGGACTCCCGCGCCGTGCCGGATACCGTACGGCAGGTCTCCAACAATGACATGGTGTGAGTCCTTCGCGAAAAAATCCAGGGACCGACGGGTATCGACGTTCACCGCATTTATGGTCTGTTGCTCGCCAGCTTTCAAGGCGTCCCTGGATCTGGCCAGCGTTACATCGAATCTGGTCGCAATGAGTTTTTTGTTCTTTTTGACTGGTTGGGCAGTGAGCCGATGTTTGAAGCGTTTGTCTTTGAGCCAGGTTTTGATGAAGGACTGGTAACCGTCGAAGGAACGCTTGTCCAGCTCAGTTCCCCCAACATGGTGGCCATAAGTGAGAGCCCTGTTTAGAGTCGTACCACGGCCGAAAACGGGATCAAACACATGGAGTCCACCGGTGAACGCCCGCTCCCGGAAGTCGGAACAGACGAGGGCCAGGTTCAGCATCAGTCGCGTGAACTGTTCATTGGTTTTGCCCGCGTACCTTTGAATCGTAATCAGATCCGAGTCGAGTTTTTCGCCAGAGATCAACTCCACCGGCAGGAGCGCACCCTCGCATCTCTCAAACAGCGCGTATGCGGATGAAAGATTCGAAATGAACGAGATTTTCCGGCTATCGATGTCGGTGCAATCGAAAACAACATAGGGAAGTCCACCGATTGTCGTTTTATCGACGTTCCGTATGTCGAGTTCCTGGACTTCGCGGCTAAATAAACGAAGCTCCGCCACCGTCAGCTCGATAGCGCTGCTGGCATAAACTTTGTTAGCCGATGGCGCGATGAGAAGCGCGAAACCAGGCATGATCAAGCCAGCCGACAAGTTCGTGACCCTGGGGCGGGCTGATTCCGGAGCTTGGGTATACTAATCTCCCCAGACCTCCAAGAAGGTGCGCATCCAGTTGCCGCCCAGAATTTTGCGGACGTCGTCCTCGCCGAAGCCGCGTTCCAGCAGCCGGACGGTTAAATTGGGCAGGGTTTTCGGTGTTTCGATGCCGACCGGAAACTTATACGGCGGAGGTGGATATTCATCTGGACGCCACAACCCGGCACGCACGAGGTTGTCGTAGCGAATACGGGCGGACTGGTCATCCTCTACCGGATGCTGGCCCAGGTAATAATCTATGCCGAGGCCGATGTGATCGATACCAACCAGGTCGGCTTTGTAGGCCATGTCGTCGATGAATGTATCCAGTGTCGGTTGTCCTTCCCAGACCAGCAAAGGTGGGAAGCCGACGGTACCGATCACACCACCGGAGGCAGCGATGGCGCGTATCAACTCGTCGGAGACATTGCGCCGACTATCGTGTACGCCACGCGCATTTGCGTGGCTGATGATGACTGGTGCAGACGAGGCTTCCACCGCGTCCAGACTCGTCCGCTCGCCGGTGTGCGCGCAATCTACGAGTAAGCCCAACGTGTTCAAGCGCTCTATCAGGCGAACGCCGAAGTAGCTGAGCCCGGCGTCGGTTCGTTCCGAGGCGCCGTCGCCGACGAGGTTCTTTCGATTGTAGGTGAGCTGGACCACACGTAAGCCAGCAGCATGATAAGCATCAACAAGATCGATCTCGTCTTCGATCAGCGCCGAACCCTGGCAGTGCAGGATCAAACCCAGTTTGCCTTCGGCTTGTGCGCTCGTTATATCGCTGGCCCGGGTGACGATAATCGTATCGTCGCGTTCCCGTGCATATCGTTGCCAACCGCCGATGGCGGTAAAACCCGAGCGGGCGTTGCCGGAAGCTCCGATGATGGTTGGCGCGATCGCGGTTGCCCCACCCTCGCGATACCAATCGACGTATTTGGTCTGCAACGCCAGGGGGCACGTCATGTCGATGACGATGGCACCGTCGTGTAATGTTCTGGCGTTTGTCATCGGCTATTCTGCCCTGGTGCTCATGACAGTTTCTGGATTTCAACCAATCAGATCATCGGTAAGAAGCTATTGACCGTTTGCAGATTCACATGTAATCAATGGAATGTGAGCTTAATGACGCCCAGCGAACAAGTAGACTTGCCCGGCTTGCCCCACATGCACCGCTATGAATAGGCCATAACAGATGCTCCAGATCAACATCTTTCGAATCAAGCCGGAAAAGGTTCAGGCAGGCACCAGAATACCCATCAACATGATAAAAATGAGCATGCTGCAGATAAGCAGGGGAATTGGAGAATCTCCGGGTCTACTGTTCATCTTCCGCTCGCCTCCGAATATTCATGCCGATTGTCCATGGTTGTTAGAACGCGACAAATCGGCATATCAATCGGCGGGGAGATAGATTGTCTAATCCGATTCGAACGGATAATTTGTCTCTATGAGTGAATCCGTATCCATAGTTAACGGGTCCGGCGAGTTTCTCGAGCGCGTGGATGTGGTATTACCGATCTACAGCATCACCAAATCGTACATCGCCGCATGCGTGTTTGCGGCACAGATCAACATAGATGAACGTATTTCGGCCTGGATCGATAACCGGCTCGTACCTCGCGGTGATGAGATATCTGTTCGACAGTTACTGAATCATACCAGTGGCATTAGAGACTACGGGGCACTTCCGGAGTATCACGAGGCAATCCGGTCGGGCAGGGTCTGGACGGATGAGCAGTTCGCCGATGTTACGCTTCACGCCGAGTTACTTTTCAAACCTGGAAACCAATGGTCTTATTCCAATCCCGGCTACTGGCTATTGTCAAAAATCATTCAAACCCAATGCAACTTGAGTTTTGCCGAGTGAACTCTGCTCTGGTGAGACCCATGATGAATGAAAACGACCTGATCAGCGTACCCATAGATCATGCGGATTGGAAAAATACCGCTTGGGGTTACGGCCTGATGGTGGACAGGCGAAATCGATATGGGCACAAAGGTGACGGCCCGAAATATTCAGCCGCATGTTTCCATTTCATGAAATCTGGATTGACCGGCTGCGTTTTGTGCAGCGCAGAATCGGAAGGTACGGCTACGACCAGATTGTTGTCGATAATCGACGAAGCGTGATTCATCATCCGTCTTCCAGTCTGTTGACGGTCGACTTCAACTCACTCACCTCTTGTTCAAGTGCGACTATCCGCGCTTCCAGGTCTGGCGTAACAACCGGCGCGGGTGCCGGTCGGGTTGGCGCACCAGGAGTTTCCACGGCTTCGGTAGAAACGACGGGGCCGGAGAAAAGATGTGCATATTCCGAGTCCTGTCGGCCAGCTTTGCGAGGCAGACACACGACGAGGGGGCCACCTTCACGGTCAATCAGCCCCTGCAGCGTTTCCGCCACCCCATGGTTGTGTTGAAACTCATGCAAACGGCCACTGCGCGTCCTCAACTCGCCTGGAGTCTGCGGACCGCGCAAGAGCAGAAGACAAATAACGGCAAATTCCGCTTCGCTGAACTGAAAATCGGCAAACGGCGTATTACACAAACGCTGAGTGTACTTCTCAACCCGGCTCCTGAAGTTCTCTTTACTGTTGAGCAGATGCCTGTCTTCGAGTTGCCTGGCGGTACGCTGTACGAGACCAGGCTCCATTGAAAGCACGGGATTGCGGCTCGACTTCTGGTTGCAGGCGTTGGTGAGCGCATTGAGCGTCAACGGATACTGATCCGGCGTGGTTACCGACTTTTCCATGAGGCAACCGATCACGCGTGTTTCGATGGGTGT
>JAPUJX010000298.1 GCA_027295975.1 Gammaproteobacteria bacterium | reverse complement strand
ATACTGGCAGCCTGCAGTACAAGCTGTGCCGCTTCGGGAATCGTCATGAAATAACGGGTGACCTCCGGATGGGTGACCGTCACCGGTCCGCCATCGCCGATCTGTTCCAGGAACAGCGGCACAACGGACCCCGAGGAGCCGAGCACGTTGCCAAAACGCACCATGGAAAAACGTGTCTCGTCGGACATATCCTGCAGGGCCTGGAGAATCATCTCCGCTAAACGTTTGCTCGCGCCCATCACGCTGGTGGTGCGAACGGCTTTGTCGGTGGAAATCAATATGAAATCTTTCACCCCGGCATCCATGGCGGCTTCCGCCGTGTGTAAGGTACCGAAAGTGTTGTTCTTCAACCCCTGGATGACGTTGTGTTCAACCAGGCTCACATGTTTGTATGCGGCCGCATGATAGAGGGTGTCCACATGGTAGTTCTGCAGCGTTCGCAGCATGAGCGCGGAGTTGGTCACCGATCCGAGCACCGACACCACCGGGGTCTGCACCTCATTGTCTTCGGCGATATTCTCGAGTTCTCGCTGTATCTGAAAAAGACCGAACTCCGATTGATCGAGCAGCACTAGAAGCTGCGGGTTCTGACGAACAATCTGTCGACACAACTCCGAACCGATCGAGCCGCCGGCGCCGGTAACCATAACGGAACGTCCCCGTACCGAACCCTGCAACAGACGAGGCAGGGGGGTGACCTCGTCTCTACCCAGCAGATCTTCGAGTTCTACGTCGCGGATGTTGGCTAACGTCTGCCGGCCGGATACCAACTCCACCAGATCGGGTATGAGCCTGACCCTGGCGCCGTATGGCTCGAGGAAATTGATGATTCGTCTGCGATCTTCGGTTTTCGTCGAATCCACCGCGACGAATATCTGTTTGGCTTCGGTGTCGCGCAGCAACTGATCCAATGCCTTGGGTGGATAAACATAAAGCCCGTCGATGATGCGCCGCTGCAGGGACCTGTCATCGTCGAGGAAAGCGACCGGTGCGTAATCTCCCTGCTTGGTCAGCATATGAGCGAGTTCCACACCTTTGTGTGCCGCACCGTAAATAATTACCGCCGTTGGGGTCTGTAACTTGTCCTTCAGCCACTGGAAGTAGGCGCGCACCGAATAACGTGTGCCGCTCACGTACAACAACGTGAGCAGCCAGAAGATGATCGGGACCGATCTCGGGAAACCATTGAGCGGCACCATGTACGCCACCGCGGTGACGGCGATCGCCGTGATCGTCGCCCCTTTCATGACCGCCCACATGGCATGATTGCCCATGTGACGCACAACGTGCCGGTACAGTCCCAAGCCGCCAAAGACCGGTATGCAGACCAGGCCACTGACGACAAAAGCAGGCCAGAACTCCACTACATCGGGGCTCCACTCACCTAAACGCAGTGCCATGGCGCTCCAGAGTGCAACCGGTAACGCAACACAGTCGGCACAAACGGCAATCGCCTGCTTCTTGCGGCGGGAAAGCTGATCCAGGAATTCGCTAAAAATCGCTATGATCCTTGGCAAATGAGGGATTGAGCCCGGTGGTTGTCAGCCCCGCGCGCAGCAGTACAGCCAACACGGCCAGCGGTAACACCGAGATGAGCAGCCAGAGCAGAGAAACCGCGGGAAAGCGAACTACCAGCCAGGCAAGCGGCAGGAGCCAGGCAGTGGCGAACACGGAATAGGCAACCGTCGTCCATAAATGACCCTTCCTTTCTGCCACCAGCTGATACAGGTGGCTTCGATGTGCTTCGGTGAACGCTTGGCCGGTTATCATTCTGACACAAAGGGTGTAGGTGGCGTCAAACCAAAACCCCGCCAACAGTGTCAAACAGGCGATCAACGGTAGGGTTTCGCTGTGCCAGATCTCAACGGTCAACAAACCCAGCAGCAAACCCAGAAACCCGCTGCCCACATCACCCATGAAAACTCGCGCCGGAGGCCAGTTGTAGACAAGAAAACCGACCATTCCACCCACGGTCAACCAGAGCAAATCGCCCTGCCAGCCCGCGACCCCGCCCGCCAGGACCTGAACGCTCAAGCAGAACAACAGGCACTGCACCGCGGCTATCCCATCGATACCATCCATGAAGTTGAACAAGTTGATATGCCAGACAACCGCGAGTGCAACCAGACCCACAACGGCCCAATGCCATGCCGGATCCAGATACCACAAAACCCAAACAACCGCGATCCAGTGGCATGAAAAACGCACCTTGGCGCTGAGTTCAAGCAGATCGTCCCAGAGGCCAACCGCGGCAACCAGGGTCAGGGCCGACCACATACCGAGTGCCAATCCGGCGCTTGCGTCTACAGCGTCCACTACCCCCAGATAGGCGATGATGGGAATGACAAAAGCCAACCCACCCATGCTCGGGGTCGGTACCTCGTGAAAACTACGCGCGTTCGGCAAAGCGTACAGGCGAAAGTGTTTTGCGCACTTGATTATCGGGACCTGGAGAACCACTGCCGAGAGAAAGCCCGCAAACAGAGCCATCAACGCTGCTGTTGGAACCATTTGACCATCGCCGCCAGTTGTTCCCGAGCCGCGAATGGCGGATGCCAGCCGAGTGCTTCGCAAGTTGTGCTCTGATCCACCTGAAGTGGGTCGAACAAACGCGAATAAACCTCGCGCTGTCCTGAAGCAGACGTGAAGAATTGCATCATCCTCGGAGAAATGCCGAACAGGTGAAGTCGTTTCCCGAGCAACGTCGCAAGCTCCGCAAGCAGCGCCGCAACGCTCACGTCTTCAGAGTCGGCCACGTGGAAAATACCTTCACCTTCGCTACTCAGACGAACGAGCAGATCGCACAGATTCGCGACGCTGACCATACTCCGCGGCGCCGTGGCATGGGCGAGGGGCAGAGGTATTCCGCGCGCGGCCCAATGCAACATTCGCAGAAAATTACCACCCACACCGGCTCCGTACACCAGCGGTGGCCGAACGATGGCCACTCGAGTGTTTCCGGTGGAGGTGTTCGTCAGCGCGAGTTCCGCAACCATTTTGCTGTGCGCGTAGGCATTCCCCGGACGGTAGGGATCGTCGGGTCGAAAAGGATCATCGCTGACGTCCCCCAGCACTTTGATCGAGCTGAGCCACACAACCGCCGGTACCCGAGCCTTCACCGCAGCTTCGATTACCGCCACGGTGCCGTCCACGTTGATGTCCTTCAATACCTCGCTGTTTACCCGCGCGACGCCCTCATGTGCTAAACCCGCCAGGTGATACACCGCTCGAGCATCCCGAAAACCTTCCGCGAGTTCGTCGCCACCGGCAGCGACGGCAACATTCAGTATCCGGGTGTCGACGGGCGCAGGGCCGCGCGTGATCACTTTTACCGTCCATCCATCCGCCACCAATCGCGCGCATAGATGGCCACCGATGAATCCACCCGCACCGGTAACCACTGCAACCGTCATAACACGAGCAATTGTTCGTAAACCAGAAACGTATCGCGAACGACATCTTCAACCGAAAACACCGCTTCGGCCTTCTGCCGCGCGGCGCGGCCAATTCGAGCGCGCAACGGCGGATCTTTACCAAGGCGCACCATGGCCTCGGCGAGGGACTCTGCATCGCGAGGCGGTACCATTATGCCGGTGACCTCATCTCGCACGATCTCACGACATCCGGGCACGTCGGAGGCGATGATCGCCCGTCCACTGGCCGCACCCTCCAGCAACACTTTCGGTAAACCCTCACCCCCGTATGATGGCAGGCAGACCACGTGGGCGTCCGCGATCAGCACTTCCACGTCGTCTCGTTGACCCAGCCACTCGACCACACCGCTTGCCTGCCAGGCGTTTATCTCCTCGCTGGAAAGCGACGACGGGTTACCGGGGTCAACTTTGCCCACGAGCCGAAAACGCCAATCGGGATACTGTTCCCTGACGAACTCCGCGGCTTTGACAAACTCCCGCACTCCTTTGTCGCGCAACATGCGGGCGATCAGAACGAAAGTGATGGGGCCCGTGGGTTCGGGGGTACTTCTGAACAGGTTCAAATCGACTCCCGCACCCCTGATCAACGCCGCCTGATGGCGGGCAATAATCGCGTGGCCCAGGAAGCCGCGCATGTCCTCGATGTTCTGGAAAATGACGCGCATGTTCGAATGAGACAACGCCGCTCGATACAGCAGATTCACAAACGATCTTCGGATGGCCGCAACCTGGCCGCGCCGGGTAAAAATGAAGCCCATCCCGGGTACCGCGTTGACAACCGCGGGAACCTTGCTCCACCTGGCAGCCTGTGTTCCATACAGTACAGGTTTGATCGTAATGTGATGGACGAGATCAGGCCGCTCCTCCCGGTAGATTCTCAACAGGGTGCGAAACGTCCGCAGCTCTTCCAGGGGATTGATACCGCTGCGAGACAGCGGCAGCGTCCGATACCTGATGTTCAGTTCATCCAGCTTCTGCTCGCCGGTATCCTTGCCGCAGGCCACCATCACGTCGCAACCGCGTCTGGACGCCTCCTCGGCTATGGGCAGCCGATGAGAGAGAAAAAAGCTGGCTTCGTTCACGACGAACAAAATCTTCACGCGCTTACCTCACGCTCGAGAAATCCATCGCATAGACGTTTGTAAACGGCGTCGGCTATTACCTTGTCGTAATGATCGAGCATGCAGCGGCGACGCGAAACCCCGAGTTCACCTCTAGTGTCCTGTCTCACAAATAAGTTCAACGATCTGCTGGTCTATTTTGCCCCTGGCAGCGTTGCTCCTCCTCACGTGGGGCCTACCACTGCTAGTCGTCGCGCCTTGCCAGGAACAAAACATCCTGCGCATCTCATTAAACCTATTTGCGAAACAGGACATTAGCGAGGCTCCAGCTCAGACCGACGAACATGTAGGTTCGCAATTCTGCATCGGGCAAAAACTTGACTCATCTGTAAACCAAAATCGCGCTCGAGAATTAAGCCGTGAACACCGCATTGAGGCCGGCGGTACTCATAGTCGCGCCGCGCTCAGCCCTTCCAGGGTACCCTCATTACGCGAACTTGCCCCAAGTGGGTCAATTCGCTCCATTCGGCTTCGCTTAAGGGCACGACTTTGAGTACCGCCGACCTCACTGCTA
>JAPUJX010000297.1 GCA_027295975.1 Gammaproteobacteria bacterium | reverse complement strand
GCCCAGGAGAGAAAGTCGTACAACGTGTTGGCTTCCAGGTCGTAAGCCTCGCGGGCTCTGTGCGTCCAGGACCAACTTGGATCGGTGGTCGCAAGCGCGTCGCGATGTACGTCGTTGGACCCGAGAATCGTCAATCGTTCTCCCACGCCGGACTGGGCATTGGCGGTGAGGATTTTGTTGTCCAACAACGCAACGGTGACCTCACCTTCGCGGATGGCGACCTCGAGCATCTCGCCGTCCACCACTACCTCAAATTGAGTTCCGACGTCCGTGACCGAAGCAAACGGCGTTTCGATACGGATTCCGCCGCCACCGTTGTCGCCACCCTGACTATCGGCATATAACCGCCCCCTATGAAGCCATATTTCGGAACTCGTCTTCAGAGTGATGCTCGTGTTGTGATCGAGACGCAACGTCGTGTGCTCATCGAGTTGGATAAACAATCGCCCCCTGCCCGAGGTTCGCAACATGGCTCCCTCCTGCAACAGCGGTGCATCAACCTCTTCCGAGCCGCGCACCGAATGCCCGCCGCTGGCGAAAACCATCTTGCCGCTGATGCCCGGAGGTTCAACGGCCAGTTCGACCAGAGCCAGGTAACCGATGCCCAGACCGAACACGACGCTGGCGGCGAGCGCCAACCAACGCCGTTGCCGCATCGTCGAGGTCGAGGTCGGGGACGGGATGGGAACCTGTTCCCAGGCTTCCAGTACCGCCTGATGTACCCGTTCACGAACCGCGTCCGGGGGCTCGCGGCGTGGGCCGGCAAGCTCCATCAGCTTGCGTACGTCGTCGTCATGTTCGCTCATAGGGGTCTCGGTATCCTTCATGTGGTGGCCTCCATTTCCTGCTGCACGTCGCGAAAGCCACGCCGGAACGCACGCCTGGCGCGCGCTAACAGAGATTGCGCGGCAATCGACCCGGTACCGAGGCGAGCGGCAATTTCGCTGACCGATAATCCTTCCAGGTACTTCCATTCCAGCGCTTTCCCGTATCTATCCGGCAGATAATCCAGCGTCAGCTGAACGAGTTGTTCGGTCGACAGGCGATCGACCTCATCGCTGAAGTCGACCTGCAGGCTTTCCAGGGCCGAGGCGAGCCCTGGGTCGTCGTCGAGGCTGACCAGCACCTCTGATTTGCGTCCGCTACGCTGATACCAGTTACTGATCTCGTGGCGGCAGATCTGGCACAACCAGGTAAACAACGACGCTTCACCTCGATAGCCGGAGAGGTTAGTCATCGCTTTGAAAAGGGTCTCCTGAACAATGTCCTCACACGCATCCGCTTGTGTGACGCGGGCGCTGCAGAATCGAAACAGCCGTGCGAAGTAGACCTCGAAGAAGCGCTCGAAGGCTTGTCGGTCCTTCTGCAGCACGCGCTGTACCAACAGATAGTCGTCTGTGTTGTGCATGATTTCCGGTGTTTGCCGACCGGGGGGTTAGACCGAACATCGGCCGAAAATCAATCGGTCGTGAACGATTAATTCAGCTGCTCGAGAAGAGCCCGTTATTCGGAGGTATGTGCACGCACCAGTCGATCCAGAAACTCCAGGCCGTCAAAAAAAGATTCGATGAGAATCCGTTCATCTCTCCCGTGGGCGCGAACATCGTTCATGTCTCCGAAAATCCCCGAAACGCCATAAACCGGGATGCCGGCGTTACGAAAATAAAGCCCGTCGGTTGCCCCTGTGCTCATGGTGGGAATCACCGCCACGCCAGGCCACAGATCCTCGGTGATTTCCTGAATCGGTGCCATCACCTCCTCCGTCAACGGTGAGGCCGGGCTGGGTGTGGGATCATTCATGGGGGTGAAGGATATCTGTGGGTCGTCAACCAGGCTGACGAGTGTCTGTAACACCCGCTCCGGGGGTACCCCGGGGAGAATGCGGCAGTTGACGGTTGCCGTTGCCCGTTGGGGGAGGGCGTTTTCTGCGTGTCCGGCCTGTAGCTGAGTAGCCACGCACGTGGTACGCACGCGAGCATTGTAAGCGGGAACCCGCTCGAAGAACGATACGCTCTGCGCCGAAGGCGGAGTCTCGAGAATTCCCTGGGCAATTTCTGTTTGACGGGCCGGAAGCGCCGAAAATCCCTGCCGGACCCAGGCGCGGGTGACTTCGTTCAGTTCGATGGGAAATTGATGCTCCGAGATCCGGATCAGCGCCTTTGCGAGCTGGTATATGGCGTTGTCGGAGCGTGGCAACGAACTGTGTCCACCGGGGTTCGTTACCGAAAGCTCGTAACTCTGGTAAACCTTCTCGGCAGCCTGGACGCTATTGGCGATTCGTTTACCGTCCTGCATCGCTCCGCCGCCTCCCTCGTTGAGCACGAAAGCCGCTTCGATGAGCTCAAAGTGTTCGGCCAGCAGGTACGTCACGCCATTGTTCGGTCCGCCTTCCTCATCTGCGGTGAGGGCAACGATGATGTCGCGATTAGGACGGTAGCCCTGCTGTTTCAGGCGAATCATGTTAGCCATCCAGATTGCGCACATCGCCTTGTCATCGGTGGTGCCGCGCCCGTAATAATAACCGTCGCGTTCCAGGAACTCGAACGGGGGAATGCTCCAATCATCGGGTTCCGCTTCCACGACATCGAGGTGTGCCAGCAGCAGGATGGGTTTGAGGGCAGGTGCGGGGCTTCTCAGGCGGAATACCAGGTTTCCCTTACGTGGTGCAGGCGAGAGGATGTGGATGTCGCTCTCGGGGAACCCGGCGCCCAGTAATCTCGTTGCCATGGCTTCGGCCGCGGCGGTGTTGTCGCCAACCGAATCTGTTGTGTTGATCTCGATCAGTTCGCGGAAGATGTCCCTGGCGAGCATTTCGTGATTCGATAGCTCCGCGACCACACCCGTGCTGTTTGCCAGAGCCGAGGCGCTGATAACCAGGCAGGCGAGGCGATGTCCCATAAACCCTGTACTCATAGTTGGCAGGTTCGCACGCCAATGTTAGCACGTGGTTGAGATTGTCAGGTGTTGGACTTTTCCCGGCGAATCCAACGGCTGGTGGCAGCCACGTCTTCCACGGACTCCCCAGCTTTCTGCCACCCGGTAAAACCTTCCTCCAG
>JAPUJX010000296.1 GCA_027295975.1 Gammaproteobacteria bacterium | reverse complement strand
TTCGAGGCCGTTAGCGACGCTGTGAAAACCAGCACGGCGGGGACCGCGCGCATTACCGTTGCGGAGATTCTCGCGGAACTTTTTCCCGCGTTGTTGAGCCCGTTGCAACAATTCAACACGACCGAACGTTTGATCGAACTGGTAATTTCCAATCAATCCCTCAACCTGTTGGAGCGGGAATGCGATATCGCCATTCGCCATGTTCGTCCCGTGCAGACCGAGTTGATTTGTCGGAAGGTTGGTACCTTACCTTTCGCTGCCTGGGCCAGCGCAGGGTATCTTGCCGATGTGGGTGAGCCATCCGTGGATTCGCTGCAAAGCCACTGGTTCATCGACGGGGTTACTCATACGAGATTTACCGATGTGGTGGAGAAGTTCGGTTACGAGATTCCCCCGGAACGGGTGAAATTCAAAACGGATTCGGTGCTGGCTCAACGCAAGGCGGCTCAGGAGGGATGGGGTATTGCGGGATTACCGGTTTATCTCGGTGAAGGAACGCCGGGATTGTTCAGAGTGCTGGAAACCGGGCCCACTCACGCACTCGAGGTCTGGGTGGTAGCGCGTCCCCAGGTACGCCATACATTTCTGCTGAAGCAGGTTTTCGACCACGTTGCCGCGGCGCTCCAGGAGTTTCTGCAGCAATCTGCCGCCTCCACCAGGCCACCGGTTGTATTGCTCCAGTAAAATTCCTGACCCGGCGACTGTCGGAACTCATCCACGAAAGAGCCGCTGGTCTGCTCGCCGGGGTGGGGGTCATCGTCTATCATCGGAAGCGAACTTCATGAGGAGGAACCATGGCCAGTATTCACGATTTCCAGATGGAAACCATCACCGGCGAAAGCCAAAGCCTGTCCGGCTACGATGGGCAGGTTTGTCTGATCGTCAATGTCGCCACCAAGTGAGGGATGACGCCCCAGTACGCAGGTCTGCGGACACTACACGAAAGCAACAAAACCAACGGGTTTACCGTGCTTGGTTTCCCCTGCAACCAATTTGGCGGACAGGAACCCGGGACGAACGCTGAAATCCTCGAATTCGCGCAATCCAAATACGACGTCACCTTTCCCCTGTTCGCCAAGATAGAAGTCAACGGCGACGGCGCCTGCGATCTCTACAAGTTCCTGAAAGCCGAAATGGCGGACGAGGAAGGCAAAGCCGATATAACGTGGAATTTCACCAAATTTCTCGTCGATGGCGCCGGTGCGGTGGTCGCGCGTTTCGGCCCGAGGACAACACCCGAGGAGATAGCGGAGCAACTCCCCCCGCACCTGGAGGGATAGTTTTCCATCGCGGTATGGATAACCCGGTACGTTACCCGTCTTCGGCGACCGCCGGAGATACGCGAACGATACGCCCCGATGGGCTATCGGTGAGCAGATAGAGGTAACCGGCCGGGTCGATCCGAATGTCGCGAATCCGTTCGCGCAATTCTGCGAAGAGAACCTCTTCGGCTATGACGGAACCGTTTTCCAGGGTCAACCGTCGTACGTCTTTATTCACCAGGGCACCAACGAAGAGATTTCCGCGCCACTCCGGGAACAGGGTGCCGTTGTAGATGGCGAGGCCCGATGGTCCGATGGACGGTACCCAATAAGTCAGGGGTGGGGTCATTCCAGGCAGTTCGGAGTACGGGGAGACGTATGCGCCGTTATAGTCCATCCCATAAGTGACCGCGGGCCAACCGTAGTTTTGCCCCGGCTCGATGAGATTCAACTCGTCGCCTCCGCGCGGCCCGTGTTCGTGAAGGAATATTCGACCGGTTGGCTCATCCAGCACCAGACCTTGTGGGTTGCGATGGCCGTAGGAGAAAACGGCGGCCTCCATCCCGGCTGTCTCGGCGAAGGGGTTGTCCGCCGGTACGCTGCCATCATCGTTGATACGTATTACCTTGCCGAGTGAGGCGGTCAGGTTTTGAGCCTGCTCGCGATAGTCAAAACCGTCTCCGGTGGTGATCAGCAGCGTTCCGTCCGCCAGGAAAATCATGCGTCCCCCATAATGCACGGGAGTGTCCTTGCGAGGGCTCACCGTAAAGATCACTTCGAGGTCTTCCAGATGATCGTGAACGAGCCGTGCTCGGGCCACCTGGGTGGCGTTGGCTCCGGGTGAACCCTGGGCATAAGAGAGGTATATCAACTGGTTGGTCTCGTAGTCGGGATGTACCAGCACGTCGAACAATCCCCCCTGACTATGAACGTATACGGTGGGCACGCCCGTGATGGGGTCGCTCAATCTTCCACCGCGGTCGAGCCGACGCAGTTGCCCGGACCGTTCGGTCACCAGCGCCTCACCGTTGGGTAGAAAGGCCATGCACCAGGGAAAGTTCAGCTCATTGACGATAGTCGTAAGCTGGTATTGTGCGGCGAGGGCCGGTAGCGGGAGGACTAACGCGATCAGAGCCAGGACAACGCGTGTGCGCATGGTGGAAACCTCTCCTCTCAGTAACCGATTGTTTTGAGCGCCGGGATGCCTCCGGGGTTTTCGAGGAGGCTGGACCCGGTCATTATGAAGCTAAAGTGAATTAATGGTGAACGACTAATGTTGCGAAATATCGGTGGGTACCTCGGCGCGGTGGCGACGGCCTACGTACTGGCGTCCATTGCTTCCACCCAGTCGGTTCTGGCGAACCTCACGGAGATGGGCGTAACCATAAACTTGAAAACCCGATTTGAAGCCATCGGGCATGATCTGCTTGGTCTTACCTCGATCTATCTGCCGATCATTGCCCTCGCCTTCATCATTGCCTGGCCGGCGACGGGGTTGATTGTCAAATTGTTGCCACGGGCAAGAACGATCGGTTATGTACTCGCGGGGTTCACGGCCATCATCGCGGCCCATCTGATCCTCAAACAACTCGTGGAGATCACCGGCATCGCCGCGGCACGCACCACCTTCGGCCTGATTGTTCAGGGGCTGGCGGGCGCTGCCGGTGGGCTGATGTTTGTACGTCTGGTTCCGGTTTCGCGACGGAAGCCGGTTGATTAGTGTCCTGTCCCACAAATAACTTCACTCATCTGTAAACCAAAATCCCGCTCGAGAAGACTAAGCCGTGAACACCGCAGTGAGGTCGGCGGTACTCATAGTCGCGCCGCGCTCAGCCCTTC
>JAPUJX010000295.1 GCA_027295975.1 Gammaproteobacteria bacterium | reverse complement strand
GCGGTAAATCGAGCTTCAATGAACGCGCGGCTGGCCCTTCGCCGATGAGGATGTCTATTTGAAAGTCTTCCAGTGCCGGATAGAGAATCTCCTCGATCACGGGGCTCAACCGATGAATCTCATCCACAAACAGACCGTCGCCCGGGTCGAGGTTAGTCAACATCGCGGCAAGGTCTCCAGCGCGCTCTAACACCGGCCCCGAGGTCGACTTGATGGAAACGCCCATCTCGTTGGCAATGATGTTCGCGAGGGTCGTCTTGCCGAGACCGGGCGGACCAAAAATCAGGGTGTGATCCAGCGCTTCCCCCCGCCTCCTCGCGGCCTCTATGAAAATCTCCATCTGTGTTTTCATGGCCACCTGCCCGATGTATTCATCGAGGCGAGTCGGACGTAACGCCCGATCAATCTTGACTTCAGCACCGTCGCTCATCGGATCGATCAGTCGATCCCGCTCTATGCTCATGGCATCACTTCCTCAACCTTGCCGATCTTCTGCAAAGCAGCGCGCAGCAGGTCCTCGGAATTTCCACCTTCCCGACGAACTCTGTCGACAGCCCTGGCGGCTTCCTGGGGTTTGTACCCGAGAGTAATCAACGCACCTTCGGCTTCGAGGGCCGCGCGATTGTCACCGCGATCCAGTTTTGCCACTTTGCCCGATACCAGGTGAGCCAACTTGTCCTTGAGTTCGACAAGCAAACGTTCGGCTGTTTTTCGTCCCACCCCGGGTACTCGCATCAGCATGGCAACGTCGTTGTTGCTCACGGATACCTCGAGGTCGATCAGATCGATGCTCGAAATCAATTTTACTGCAAGTTTCGGCCCGACGCCGTTGATCCGAATGAGCACCCGAAACAGATCCCGCTCCTCACGCGAAGCAAATCCGTACAACAGCTGTGCGTCCTCACGAACCACAAGGTGGGTATAAAGGCACAATTCCTGATCTCGGGCGGGCAATCGCGCGAGCGCGGTGCTGGTCAGTTCGACCTCGTACGCCACACCCGCGGATTCGAGGAGGATGACGTTTTCAACCACCTCGACAAACTGACCCTTTATTCGTCCGATCATGGTGAGTACTGCGGACTGATCTCCTCTCGTTGCCAGCCTGAAGTATTGACGTGACAAATCGCAATCGCAAGGGCATCGGCGGCATCCGGCGCGGGGATACCCGGCAACTTCAGGATGACGCGTACCATGTGTTGTATCTGCTCCTTTGTCGCCCGCCCACTCCCCACAACCGCCTGCTTGACGCGCCGTGCCGCATATTCATGCACCGCGATACCATGGGCCACTCCCGCGGCGATCGCCACACCTTTGGCCTGGCCAAGCTTCAAGGCGGAAGCGGGATTACGGGCGACGAAAACGTCTTCTATGGCAAGCACGTCGGGCGCGTGTTCATCGATGAGTTCGTGAACGCCCCGGTAGATCACGGCAAGGCGTTCCGGCAGGGAGCCACCTCCTGTTTTAATGCAACCGCTATCGAGATAACGCAGGCAACCATGGTCTGCTTCCAACAGACCAAAACCCGTGATACGGGATCCAGGGTCGATGCCGATAACACGAACGGTCACCGGCAACCTCCCGCCGGTTTCCGGCAAATATGAAGCGAGCAGTTACCCCTCCAACACACTGTCGGGGAAATCTCCATTGCTATAAACGTTCTGGACGTCGTCGAGTTCTTCGAGCGCATCGATCAAGCGGAAGACCTTCTCTGCAAGCTCTTCGTCACACAGGCTGTAGGTGGAAGGCACCATGGTCACTTCACTGTGGTCGGGTTCCAGGGAAACCGCCTTGAGCGCAGCGACAACCGTCCCGAGTTGCTCCCACGGAGTAACCACCGTGACCGCGCCATCCTCTTCCGACTCGACGTCCTCCGCACCGACGTCGAGCACCACATCCATAATGACCTCTTCATCGGCACCCGGGGCGAAGCTGATGATCCCCTGGCGGTTGAACAGGTACGCTACCGATCCATCCGTACCCAGATTGCCTCCGTGTTTGGTGAAAGCGTGGCGTACCTCCGCCACCGTGCGGTTGCGATTATCGGTCATGGCTTCCACGAGAATGGCCACACCCCCCGACGCGTACCCCTCGTACACCAGTTCTTCGACATTTCCGCCCTCATCGCCACCGGCTCCCCGGGATATGGAGCGTTCGATGGTGTCCTTGGGCATGTTCGCACCCAGGGCGTTATCCACCGCTGCCCGTAGTCGCGGATTATCTTCGGGTTCACCGCCACCGAGTCGTGCGGCAACCGTGACCTCACGAATGATCTTGGTGTAGAGCTTGCCGCGTTTTTTGTCCTGGGCCGCTTTGCGGTGTTTGATGTTGGCCCATTTACTGTGTCCAGCCATACGACCTCTATGGGTTAGCCGCGTACCCTGATATGCAATTCGCGCAACTGGTGCTCGTCAACGGCGCTGGGCGCAGACGTCATGAGGCAGGCCGCGGTTTGCGTTTTGGGGAAGGCCATTACGTCGCGGATGGCATTGGTTCCGGTCATCAGCATGACCAGCCGGTCCAATCCAAGAGCAATACCGCCGTGAGGCGGACAACCGAACTTCAAGGCATCGAGCAGAAAACCGAACTTGATTCTGGCTTCCTGACCCATTTCGAGTGCCTGGAACACGGCATTCTGTAACGCCTCGTCGTGGATTCGAAGAGAGCCGCCTCCGAGCTCGTAGCCATTCAAAACCACATCATACGCTGCCGCTTGCGCAGCGTATGGATCATCCAGCAGTTCGTCCGCATTGCAGGTGGGCAGAACAAACGGGTGGTGCTCGGGAGCGATTGAGCCATCGCTGCCTTCGTTGAACATCGGCCACTGGACAATCCAACATGGCGCCCAACGATCCTCTACGAGCCCGAGTGTCTTTCCCAGCTCAACGCGCAACGCCCCCATGGAATCGTTTACGACTTTACGTGTGTCCGCGCCGAAAAAAACCACATCGCCATTTTTCGCCCCCACGCGAGCGAGCACCTCGGATACCACCTCTTCTCCGAGAAATTTCAAGATCGGCGACTGCAACCCCGCAAGGCCCGCGGCCAGATCGTTCACCTTGATATAGGCCAGGCCTTTAGCCCCGTAGCGGCCAACAAAATCCGCATAGTCATCGATCTGCTTGCGGGACAGGCTGCTGCCGCCAGGGGCTTTCAAAGCGACAACCCGACCCTTGGGATCGTTGGCCGGGCGCTGGAACACCTTAAACTCCACCTTGTCCACGAGATCCGCTATATCGGTGAGTTCCAACGGATTTCGCAGGTCCGGTTTGTCGCTGCCAAAGCGGCGCAGCGCTTCTTCCCACGTCAATACGGGGAAATCCGCGAGCTCGACATCGAGTACCTTCTTGAACACTGTCTTCAGCATGTTCTCGCAGAGTTCCATCACGTCCTGCTCGGAAACGAACGACGCCTCGATGTCGATCTGAGTGAATTCCGGCTGGCGATCCGCCCGCAAATCCTCATCTCGATAACAGCGGGCGATCTGATAATACTTATCGATTCCCGACACCATGAGCAATTGCTTGAATATCTGCGGCGATTGGGGAAGCGCGAAGAACTCACCCGGATGGGTGCGGCTTGGTACCAGGTAATCGCGAGCACCCTCCGGCGTCGCGCGGGTGAGCGTCGGGGTTTCTATTTCCCAATGTCCAGCCTGTTCGAGAAACGTCCGTACGACACTGGTGATCCGTGCACGCATCTTGAGCCGCTGCTGCATCTCGGGACGACGGAGATCCAGGTAACGGTACTTCAACCGAATGTCTTCACCTGCATCGGAGTGTTCGTCGAGTTGAAACGGCGGGGTTGCCGCCTGATTGAGAATCTCGAGGGTATCACCCAGCACCTCGATTTCTCCCGTCGCCATTTCCGGGTTGACGGACCCTTCGGGGCGAGGCCGAACTCTGCCGGTCACGCGTAGAACGTACTCATTACGCACCCGGTCGGCTGTGTCGAAACTCTCTTCGGTGTCCGGATCGTACACTACCTGAACGATCCCGGTGCGGTCGCGCACGTCGAGAAAAATTACCCCGCCGTGATCCCGTCGACGGTGTACCCATCCGCAGACCTCAACCTCTGCTCCGACATGAGCCGCATCCAGTTCCCCGCAACAATGACTCCGCATAACGATACCTCGGACCCACTGATCAGTCGGACGATGCCGACTTGGTGGGTTTGTTCTCGCTCGAAGAGCTTGTGCTCTTGCTCCCTGAGTCGGTTGCACTCTTGTCCTTGTCCGGTTTTTTGCCGTCAGATTTCACTTCAGACGGCTTTTTCTCGTCGGTGGCAACATTGCGTTTTTCCCCCGACTTGAAATCGGTTTCATACCAGCCATCACCTTTCAACCTGAACGCACCGGCCGATACTTTCTTTCTCAATGATTCCGAATCGCATTCCGGACACGTCTTCAGCGGATCCTCACTGATTTTTTGAATCGTTTCGAACTGATGTTCGCACTCATCACATACATATTCGTAAATTGGCATCGACTCTAACTAACACTCTCTTTCGGAAAACGGGTTTCGCTGCAGCAAGGGGGAACACTTTGAAATAGACCTGGCAGACGCGACGGACTTGCTACTTGCGTTTCGCGAGCGGCGCATGATCTTCGAAAAACCTGCAAAAATACAGCAAAAAAACGCCTGAGTCATCGCGTCAACGGCCACGGTGGGGAAAACCTTTGGTCGCAACCAGCCCAAGGGTGAGGAAATCGAGCCTGGACTATAACCGGCGACGATTCCAGCAGGGATGAGCGCACGCAAACGGTGCAACCACCATCCATTTTCAATGCCTGTTTGTTATCGGCTATTCTTCGCGCCCATACTGAAGACCACCTGCTAGGACTATCCATGCGTCAGAGTCAGTTTCTGATCCCCACCATCAAGGAAAATCCCGCTGATGCGGACGTGCAGAGCCACAGGCTCATGCTGCGTGCCGGACTCATCCGCCAGATCGCTTCGGGTCTGTACACCTGGTTGCCTCTGGGTCTGAGGGTACTTCGCAAACTGGAGAAAATTCTTCGCGAAGAGTTGACCAGGAGCGGCGCTCAAGAGGTACTGATGCCGGTCGTGCAACCATCGGAGCTTTGGAAGGAATCGGGCCGCTGGGAGAAAATGGGTCCGGAGATGATGCGCATGAGCGACCGCCACGGGCGGGAATTCTGTTTGAGCCCAACCCACGAAGAGGTGATCACGGATCTTTTCCGCCACGAGATACACAGCTACAAGCAACTGCCCTGCAATTTTTTTCAGATTCAAACAAAATTTCGTGATGAGATTCGGCCGAGGTTCGGGGTCATGCGCTCCCGGGAATTCATCATGAAAGATGGCTACTCGTTCGACATCGACCAGACATCTTTCGATAAGAGCTACCAGGAAATGTACGACTGCTACTCGCGCATCTTCACGCGCATGCAGCTGGACTTTCGTGCCGTTGAAGCGGATACGGGCAATATCGGAGGATCAAATTCCCACGAATTTCAGGTGCTGGCCTCATCCGGTGAGGACACCATCGTCTACGCAAGCGAAGGTGACTACGCAGCGAACCTCGAAAAAGCGATCGCCGGACCCGCGGATCCTCGCCCAGATCCCACGGAAACGCTGGAAAAGGTAGCAACCCCGGGTCAGACGACCATAGCGGCCGTGGCGGCATTTCTGGATGTTCCACGGCAACGCTGTCTGAAAACCCTGATCGTACACGGCGAAAACTCCCTGATCGCCCTGGTGCTCCGTGGCGATCATGAATTGAACGAGTTGAAGGCAGCGAAGTTACCGGGGGTAACCGTTCCGCTCAGCTTCGCGGACGAAGCGGCTATCGAGGCGGCCGTCAACTGCAAACCGGGCTCGATTGGCCCGGTCGGATTGGCTCTGCCGTTGTATGTCGATGAAAGTGCGCTGGCGGTTGCCGACTGGGTGGCGGGGGCAAACGAGGAAGGATTCCACTACCGCGGTGGTAACTGGGGCCGCGACGTGCCGGAAGACGGCGTTAGCGCCGCTGATTTCCGCAACGTCGTGGAGGGTGACAAAGCCCCGGACGGCCAGGGAGAGTTGAAGTTTCTACGAGGAATCGAGGTCGGGCACATATTCCAGCTTGGCAACATTTACAGTGCACCGATGATGGCAACCGTACTCGATAAAAACGGCAGGAGCATTGCTCCCATAATGGGGTGTTACGGTATCGGCGTTACTCGCCTCGTAGCGGCGATCATTGAGCAAAACCATGATGAAATCGGCATTATCTGGCCGGAACCCGTAGCACCCTTCCTCGTGCACATCGTCCCCTTGAACTACGGGAAGTCCGACCGGGTTCGCGAAACGGCGGATGGGCTGTATCAGACATGCATTGATGAAAACATGGAGGTATTGATGGATGACCGTGACGAGAGACCAGGCGTGAAGTTTGCCGACGCGGATCTCATCGGCATACCCCACCGCATAACCGTCGGCGACCGCGGCCTGAAGAAGGGGAAGGTCGAATGCCGCAGCCGAACGGATAACGAAACCATCGAGGTCTCCGTCGCCGACGTTCTGGACCGTATCAGAGGCTGAAGAGGTGTCGCTGCGCTCACTGGTGTTCGGATTAAGCTTGAGCGCGATCGGCGGAGTTGTTGCCGCGCAACCCCCGGACATCGACCCCGCGCTTCTCGAGAAGCTTGCCACGACCATGGCGGATCGCTACGAGGGGACCGATCGATTCGACATGGAAGTCTGGCTGCACGCGTCAGAACGACGCCTGGCACGCTTCGTCGATGATTCCGGCGAGCGTCTGGAAATTCTGAACCTGGTTTACAACGAGGCCCACTGGCAGCAGCTCGACCCGGATCTGATCCTCGCGGTAATACACGTCGAGAGTGGCTTCGACCGCTTCGCCATTTCTCGCGTGGGCGCCCAGGGTCTGATGCAGGTGATGCCTTTCTGGCGTCTGGAGATCGGGCGACCCCAGGATATTCTCACCGAGATGGACACCAATATCCGTTATGGCACGGCCATTCTCGCCCACTACCTCGAAGCGGCCGAAGGTGACCTGGTGGATGCTCTCGCCCGGTATAACGGCAGCCGCGGGCGCTTGAATTACCCGGACCGGGTGGTCGGCCGCTGGCGAAGGGTATGGCGCAACAAGAGCTCGGACGAATTGCCAGCCCTTCAGGCGAGCTGCGCCAGCTACGGCCTGGAAGCCTGCCGGGATCGGTGAAGCAGGTGTTTCGCGCAGGTTGATGCGGTATTGAAGAAATGACCGGCCGGCTGCCTACTCCCGGCTTTGCCCGACTTCTCCGAGCAACTGCTCGTAACCCTCAATAATTGGTATATGCACCGGGTCCGGGCTCAACCTGCCATCGTCGAAGTGGGCGAAGTAGCGGGTCAGTAGAGTTCGCCGCAATCCCGATAAGGGTCCGAGATGGTCCATCCCGTAGAAATCTTCGGACAACGCAATCGCCCGTTCGTGCATCGACATTGACTGATCGGTATCACCCATGTGGCCGAGCACTCCGCCCATTCCAGACAACGTTAGAATTCCTGTTGCGAATACACGACGGAGGAAATTCGCGGGATATTTTTTGACAGGAATTTGAG
>JAPUJX010000294.1 GCA_027295975.1 Gammaproteobacteria bacterium | reverse complement strand
GCAAGTTCGCGAAATGAGGGCATTGCGGAGCAACTGAGCGTAGACGGACTTTGAGCATCCCCACCCTTACCGCGGTTGCCATCGACAATCCTCAATTTCCTGTCGAAAAAAACCCTGCGAATTTCCTCCGTCGTGTATTCGCAACAGGAATTAGCGAGGCTCCGCCCTCAGACCGACGAGCAGGTAGGTTCGCAATTTAAGTGCCGGGCAAAAACTTGACTCATCTGTAAACCAAAATCGCGTTCAAGAAGACTACTAGCGACCCCCTCACCGCGACCGGGGACCGGCAGCCAGCCCGAGGCCGTAGTATCATCCAGGCTTTCTGTTTACGGCGTAATGACAACGCAACTCATGATGGATTTCGACTTTGGTCTCGGGGAAACGGTGGAGCAGTTGCGTACGAGCGTGCAGCAGTTTGCCCGTAACGAGATTGCGCCCCTGGCCGAAACGATTGATGCCGCGAATGAGTTCCCTCGCGATCTGTGGCCAAAAATGGGTGACCTCGGCGTTCTCGGCATCACCGTGGATGAAACCTACGGTGGGGTTGGACTCGGTTATCTGGCCCATTGCGTGGTCATGGAAGAAATCAGCCGCGCTTCGGCCTCGGTGGGTCTCTCCTACGGCGCTCACTCCAACCTCTGTGTCAATCAGATTCACCGTTATGGGAACGACGATCAGAAACAACAATACCTGCCCAGGTTGATCAGCGGCGAGTATCTCGGCGCCCTTGCCATGAGCGAGACCGGAGCGGGTTCCGATGTGGTGAGCATGAAGCTGCGTGCCGAAGAACAGGGAGACTACTTCCTTTTGAACGGCAGCAAGATGTGGATAACAAACGGTCCCGGCGCGGACGTGTTGGTGGTTTATGCGACCGTGGACCCGAACCTGGGTGCTAAAGGTATTACCGCCTTTCTCATCGAGAAGGGCATGGAAGGTTTCTCCACCGCGCAGAAGCTCGACAAGCTCGGAATGCGTGGGTCGGATACCAGTGAACTCACCTTTGAGGACTGCCCCGTGTCCAGGACCCAGGTGCTCGGCGAGGTTGGCCGGGGAGCCAAGCTTCTCATGAGCGGCCTCGACTACGAGCGGGTAGTTTTGGCCGCCGGGCCGTTGGGGATCATGCGCAGTTGCCTGGATCTGGTTCTCCCCTACGTTCACGAGCGCGTGCAGTTCGGAGAGCCCATCGGAACCTTCCAGCTCATGCAGGGTAAAATTGCGGATATGTATACGAACATGAATGCCTGCCGTGCATACGTATATGCAGTCGCCCGGGCATGTGATGCTGGCCGCACCACGCGTTTTGATGCGGCCGGCTGCATTCTTTACGCCTCCGAAAGAGCAACCTGGATGGCGTCGCAGGCCATTCAAGCCCTCGGAGGTAATGGCTATACAAACGAATATCCAGCCGGACGCCTGTTGCGGGATGCCAAACTCTATGAGATTGGCGCGGGCACCAGTGAGATTCGCCGGATGTTGATCGGTCGTGAGTTGTTCGACGCAAGTGACGACCAATCGTGAACGGTAGCTCGTTGTTGAAATTCTGGGTCTTCGCAGCGGTGTTTGGCATGCCCGTGCTGGTCACCCCACCACTCCTGGCAACGGTTGTTCCCCCGGGTACCCACGACGAAATTCGCGATCGGATGGAGCCCTTTGGCAGTCTCTGTCGCACTGGTGACGATTGCAGCGGAGCAGGCTCCGGTCAGGCGGCCGGCGCCAGAAACGCCTCGGCAACTCTCACCGGCGAGCAGGTATACAGCCAGTTCTGTTTTGCCTGCCATACCACGGGAATCAGCGAATCACCGATATTTGGTGATGTACAGGCCTGGGCGCCGCGCATCGCCAAAGGCGTGGACGTGCTCTGGGAGAACACAACCGGCGGGCTCGGTCTGATGCCGATACGAGGTACCTGCATGAACTGTTCCGACGACGAACTCCGCGCGGCCATGGACTACATCATCGATCGGGCAAAATAGCGCAACGGGAACCCATGTGCATGCACGGTTCGCAACCGCTCACCGTGCCGCCAGTCCGAGGCCGTTTTCCCAATCCAGCGTTCGATAAGAGAGTGCCTCCGCCAGATGGATCGAACCGATGCTGTTCTGGGCTTCCAGATCGGCTACCGTTCGCGCTACCTTGATGATGCGATGAAAACTCCGTGCCGATAGCTGGTAGCGGTCCGTTGCCCGGCTGAGCATCCGCCGGCACTCCTCATTCAGTTCGGGAGCCGCTGCGAGATCCGCGGCGCGAAGATCCGTGTTCAGTTTTCCCTGCCGCTCCTGTTGGGCGGCGCGGGCATCCGCAACCAGGGAAACGGTAGTGGTGGAAGTTTCCCGAGTCGGCTGCTGCCCGTTCAACAATATTGATTTGGGGAGCTGAGGTACGGCTACGTGTAGATCGATTCTATCGAGCAATGGCCCGGAGATACGCGCCTGATAACGCCGCACCTGGTCGGGGGAGCAGCGGCAGGTATGCTGGGTGCAGACCTTGCCGGCAGGGCAGGGATTCATTGCGGCGATAAACTGGAAGCTGGCGGGAAATGTCGCCTGGGACTTGACCCGGGCGATGCTCACCTGGCGAGATTCCAGGGGTTCGCGCAGCAGGTTCAAGACGCTCGGTTTGAAGTGGGGCAACTCGTCCAGAAACAGCACGCCACGATGAGCAAGAGATATTTCGCCGGGCCGCGGCCCTCTGCCGCCTCCTCCCAACGCAGGAGCGGAAGCCGAATGATGGGGGTCTCGAAACGGCGGAGTGCGCAGGTTCGGCATGGGCAGCCCGGCAACGGAGTAGACCATGGCCACCTCCATTGCCGCCCGGTCGGTCAGCTCGGGTAACAAGCCCACGAAACGCCGCGCCAGCATCGTTTTGCCCGTGC
>JAPUJX010000293.1 GCA_027295975.1 Gammaproteobacteria bacterium | reverse complement strand
GGTCGGCAAAGGCGTGCTCGAACAAATAGTGATAGGACCTTTCGCTCCCTACGGATTTCAGAACCTGGACGACCTGGCGCCCTGAAGACACCAGGCGCTTTGCGACCGAGGAACTAGCCGAGTTCGAGGGACTCCCCGGTCAGGAGTTCGTACGCTTCGAGATAACGAGCCATGCTTCTCGCCACTACGTCGTCAGGTAATTCCGGCCCTGGCGGGGTTTTATCCCACTTACCCGCACTCACCTTCGTCTCCAGGTAGTTACGCACGATCTGTTTGTCGAAGCTCGGCTGTTCCCCACCCGGCTGCCACTGGTCCGCGGGCCAGAAACGAGAGCTATCGGGGGTGAATATTTCATCGATCAACAACGGTGTATCACCGTGTGCCGTTATGCCGAACTCAAACTTGGTATCCGCGAGAATGATGCCCCGGGCACGAGCGTAATCCCGGGCACGAGCGTATAGCGACAACGTGGTTTCTCTCAGCCACTCCATGAGTTCCAGGCCGACTACTTCCACGCCTTCAGCGAAGCTTATGTTCTCGTCGTGGCCGGTTTCCGCTTTGGTGGAAGGGGTAAACAGCGGTTCGGGGAGGCGATCGCTATTGCGCAATCCATCCGGCAAAACGATGCCGCAAACTGCGCCCGTACGCTGGTAGTCTTTCCACCCGCTGCCGGTGATGTAACCCCGGGCAATACACTCTATCGGTACGACGTCCGTCTTCCTGCACAACATGATTCGACCACGCAGCGCGTCGCGTTCGGTATCCGATAATTCGGGTACGTCATCGACATCGGTGGAAATCAGATGGTGATCCACTTCCGGTGAGAAATAATCGAACCAGAACCTGGATATCTGCGTGAGCACAACGCCTTTCCCCGGAAAGCCGTTGGCCATGACCACATCGAAGGCACTGACCCGGTCCGTGGCGACAATCAGCAGCGCCGGGTCTCCGTTGTCGAGGGTCACGTCGTAAAGGTCACGCACTTTGCCCGAGCGACGATTGGGAAGATTCAGCTGAGTTTCGAGTAGTGCATCGGTCATGAACTATTGATCCTGAGGAGACTCTGATTGATCCACTGCCAGCTTACCCGCCAATTCCACGACTTTTCCAGGGCGGTCAACGCGGCGTCGGTAGCGCGAGCAAGCGTTGCACGAACAGGTTTCTGCGGCAATCCGTCTCCCCCGACGTCCCCGCGGTCACCGTGCACGACCCTGGTAGTAAACCCTTTCATGTGGATGGCGTGACAGGTTTGGACAAGCCCATCAAGCAGTAAGGGCAGGTTCCGTTTGTTCCTCCAGTACCAGTTCCTCGTAGGGGTTGCTCTGCAACAGCGACTTCAACTCGGCGGCAGGAACCGCACGGCTGAAGAGAAAACCCTGGCCTTGGCTGCAACCCTGGGCATGCAGGTAACGCAGTTGGGTGCGGTTCTCCACGCCTTCTGCGATGAGGTCGAGATTCAGGCCTCTGGCCATCGCGACGATCGCATTGACGATGCTCGCCCCACCCTGCTCGGCACGGATATCGCAAACAAAGGTTCGATCGATCTTCAGCGTAGTGATGGGGAACTGCTGCAGGTAGCTCAACGACGAATAACCGGTTCCGAAGTCGTCTATGGCGATGCTGACCCCAAGGCGGCGCATTTCCTTGAGTTTCGGAATAATGACTTCCATGTCCTGCATCAGGATGTTTTCGGTCAACTCGAGCTTCACGCTGGTGGGCTTGAGTCCCGAGGTTTCCATCATGCCTATGAACCTGTCCACAAAACTTTCCTGCTCGAGTTGCGTTGCGGACAGGTTTACTGATACGTGCACCTTACCCAACCCGGCACCGTGCCATACCGCAACATCGGCGAAAGCCTGGCGCTGAACGAATTCGTCTATCTGAGTAATCAGACCGGTTTCCTCGGCAACCGGCAGGAAATCGCCGGGTTCAATCAGACCGCGCGTCGGATGTTGCCAGCGCACCAGTGCTTCAACGCCCATTATTCGACCGGTTGCAAGGGATACCTGAGGCTGATAATGCACCTCGAGCTCTCCAAGGTTGAGCCCGTTGCGCAATTCACGCTCGAGGGTCAGCCGGGTCGAGAACTGGTGATTCATCTCTTCGGAGAAAAACTGGTAGCCGTTCTTCCCGCGGCCTTTTACGTGATACATGGCTATATCGGCGTTCTGAATGAGCGTTTCTTCGCTATCCCCCGCCTCGGGATACATCGAGATGCCTATGCTCGCACCAACGAACAGTTCGTGACCGTCGATGATAAACGGCGAGTTGAGGCTATCGAGAATTTTGCTCGAGATGACCACAACATCGTCGCGAGTCCGAACTTCCGGCAAAAGCAGCGTGAACTCATCCCCGCCGAATCTCGAAAGTGTATCGCCGCGCCGCAGGCAACTCTGTAAACGATTGGCTACAGCTTTCAGTAACCGATCGCCCATGCTGTGACCGAGGGTATCGTTGACGAGCTTGAAGCGATCCAGGTCGAGGAACATGACCGCAAGCTTTCGCTTGTTGCGCCGCGCCTGGGTGATGGCCAGGGAAAGTCGATCTCTCAAGAGGGTACGATTCGGCAAATCCGTCAGCAGATCGTGGTACACCTGGTGGTTGATGACCTCTTCGGCCTCCTTACGCTCGCTGATGTCGCGTGCGGTGCCGATGGTACCGAGAAAATTATCCCGGGTTCGCTCGGTGGGATCCGAATAAACGCCTTCCGCGGTCAACTCCATCCAGACCGCCTGGGTGTGAAATAATTTTGTCCCCTTCAGGTCAATCCGGCTTTTCAGGCGAATCTCCTGATTCGTGACGGCCCGCTCTCCCGTGCGTCGTTCGTTGAAAACGTTGTTCGCCATTTCGAGATGATTTTCATCGACGAGTTCGCTGTAGTGTTTGCCGATGAGATCTTCCTTGCTGAACCCGAGCAAACTCTCAACCCGATCGTTGACAAAAGTGAAGCAGCCGTGGCGATCGAGCATGTATACGAGGTCGGGCGAGCTGTTGACGATGAACCGGTGCAGTTTCTCGGACTCATTCAGCTGTGCCGACATGCGGCGATTCTGGGTTTCGAGATGGCACTGGCGCAGGGCCGTTTCCATGGTGGCAATCAGCTCACCTGCCTCATAGGGCTTTTTCACGAAGTCGAAAGCCCCGCAGTGCAGCGCATGTTTCGCGCCGCTGAAGCTTGTGTCTCCGCTGACGACGATAATTTTGCAATTGATCTTCTGCTTGGCGACAAAATCGAGCACGTCGTGACCGTTGACCCCGGGCATA
>JAPUJX010000292.1 GCA_027295975.1 Gammaproteobacteria bacterium | reverse complement strand
GGCCGCCAATCACCTCGGATACGTGACCCGCTTTCCATCGATGGTTCTGGGGACCGCGACGGCACAGAGCCAGTCGTATACCCGCAACGGCATCATGGTGCCGGCCGAAACCAGCCCGGCCGGCCTCTTCAGGAAGATGTTCCTGCAAGGCGACCCCATTGAGGTCGAGCGCCAGGCGCAGCGTCTCAGCGACGGCGGCAGCATCCTGGACCGTCTCGGGTCACAGAGGATGACACTGCGTCGGCGCGTCGGCATTCAAGACCAGCAGAAGCTTACCGCTTACTTTGATGCGGTACGCGCCGCCGAGCAGGAACTCACCGAGGTCCAGGCCTGGATGAACAGACCCAAGCCGGTCGTCGAGGAGACACCCCCCACCGACATCGGAAACTCCGCCGATATCATCGGCCGGGTCAAGCTCCTGTTCGGTTTGATTCCCCTGGTCCTCGAAACCGATTCGTCGCGAGTCATCAGTCTGATGATCCAGGACCATTCGGTGGTGCCCCTGGTTGAGGGGGTAACCTCCGATCAGCACAGTTTGTCCCATCACGGGCGGGATGAGGCCAAAATTGCCCAGCTCAAGAAAATCGAAATGGAAATCGTCCGGAACTTCGCCGACCTGCTGACCCAGCTCGCTGTACGAGGTGATGGGAACGGCTCGCTCCTCGACCAGACGACCGTCTTGTTTGGGAGTAACCTCGGTAACGCCAGCTCGCACAAAGCGAAAAACCTGCCAATTCTCATCGCGGGCGGTGGCTTTCGTCACGGACAACACATCGCCTACGACTCACAACACAATACCCCGCTGTGCAACCTGTTTGTGACCCTGTTGCAAACCATGGGGATGGAGACGGACTCGTTCGGGCAGAGCACGGGGGTGCTGAGTTGGTCGTGAGAGGTTTGAGGCGCACCGAACTCTCCCGGGCCAGCGTCCTGTTTCACAAATAAGTTCAACGATCTGCTGGGTTTTTGCCCCTGGCTGCGTTGCTCCTTCTCCGAAAACGTTTGGTTTTCGATGAGGTACAGGCTTTGTGGGATAAGATAGGCAGCTAATCTGAGGAGGGGAATATGCTCAAACTACACTTTGCACCCAATTCGCGCGCGGGGCGGATTGTCTGGTTGCTCGAAGAACTCGGCTTACCGCATGAAATCAATAAAATGGCCTTTCATCCAAAGGACCTGAAATCAGATGAGCATCGCGCGCGTCATCCCCTGGGTCGCGTACCCGTTCTGGAAGATGATGACGTGAGCATCTATGAGTCTGGTGCAATTGTCGACTACGTTCTGGAACGACACAAAAACGATGGTCTCAAGCCAGCGGTCGAGTCTGCCGAGTTTCCGGAATACCTACAGTGGTTCCACTATTGCGAGGGCATGGTCATGCCCCCCGTCAATACCATAGTGGTGCAGACCCTGTTGTTACCGCCGGAGCGCCGGAACGAAACCACCCTCGGTCAAGCGCAACGTTTGTTGACGAAGGCGTTGGGACCGGTCGACGAAACACTTGCTGGAAAAGATTACCTCATCGGCAACTTCTCCGCGGCGGACATCATGTTGGGTCATGCTTGTTTCATGAGCAATCGGCTCGGCTGTGTGCCCGACGAAATGGTGAATTTGAAAGCTTATGTGAGCCGTATCGAGGCGAGACCGGCGTTTCAGGTCGCGATTCAAATGACGTAGGACCCGTCGGAATCTGATGTGAAACAGACCACCGTTGATGTTCATCCGCGTTTTGCCGTTGGTGAAGTCAGTCCGTTGATTTTCGGAGGCTTCCTCGAGCACATGGGGCGATGTGTCTATGAAGGTGTTTATGAACCGGGCAGCAGACACGCGGACGACGACGGGTTTCGCGATGACGTACTAGCGGCTCTCCGGGAGCTACAGATGACCGTAATGCGTTATCCCGGCGGAAACTTCGCGTCCGGTTATCACTGGCGGGATGGCGTGGGTCCCAGAGGCGATCGGCCCGTGGTCAAGGACCTCGCATGGCAAAGCCTGGAATCGAACCAGTTCGGCACCGATGAGTTCATCAAGTTGTGCACGAAGATGAATTGGGAACCCATGGTGGCAGTCAATCTCGGAACGGGCACACCCGAAGAAGCGAGGGACTGGGTCGAGTATTGCAATTCGAGCGCCCCGTCCCGTTTCGCGCGGCTGAGAGCCGAAAATGGCGCGGCGGAACCCTATGGGGTGAAGTACTGGTGTCTCGGCAATGAGATGGATGGCCCGTGGCAGCTTGGCCACGTGCCCGCGTCGCAGTATGCAATCCGTGCGCAGCAGGCCGCCAAAATGATGAAAGACTGTGATCGCTCGATCAGGAATGTCGTTTGTGGCTCGAGTGCGGTCACCATGCCGACGTATCTCGATTGGGACCGACAGGTGCTCGAATATGTTGGCGGGCTTGCGCATTACGTGAGCCTTCACCGTTATGTTGGAAACCCTGACGGAAACGCGGAGGACTACCTTGCGATTGGCAACAGCATTGATGAACAGATTGAATCGGTGGACGCCTGTTGTCGTTATGTTCAAGCCAAACTTGGTCGTCAACGGCGTGCGTATCTTTGTTTTGACGAATGGAATGTCTGGTACAAGGCCCGAACCGAGTCAGACATGGATGGGCAAGATAAGTTTGCACCACATCTCGTAGAGGAAATTTACAACGCCGAAGACGCGCTTGTGGTTGCCCAGTTTCTAAACAGTTTCATTCGTCATGCCGACGTGGTCAAAATCGCCAACCTGGCGCAGATCGTCAACGTCATAGCGCCTCTGATGACGCGGGGTGATCGGCTACTCAAACAATCGATCTTCTATGCGTTCCAACTCTTCTCGGAAAAGAAAACGGGTCTCTCGTTGAGATTGGCCGTTGATGGTCCTGGTTATACAACGGACCGATATCGGGAAGTGTCTTATCTGGATTGTTCTGCAATTCTCAACCACAGGGCGGGGGAACTGACTTTTTTCATGGTCAATCGCTCTCCCGGCGAATCGTTGCCGATTGCCGTCAACCTGCACGATCTCATGATAGATTCGGTTGCCGATCAGCGGATTCTGCACCACGACAAACTGGATGCGGTAAACACCTTTGAGCAACCGGAGGAAGTGGTTCCGCGCTCGTTTGATCAGGTTTCGATCAATGGCGATACATTCACTGCTGCACTACCAGCCGCTTCATTGTTAAGGCTCGTATTGAAGCTGCATTAGTTTGACAGTCACCATGAGAACAGATTCGAGATGACACAGACCGTTACAAGATCCAGTGCAGCGCCGGTTGTTCTTGGGGCCGTCGCCTTTGGCAAACCCAGTGAGCGCACGAGGGACCACCCTCTCTCGAGCGATGCCGCGTGCGAAGACTTGCTGCGTGCATTTGTCGAACATGGCGGCAGGGAAGTTGACACGGCGAGGGTTTATCAGAATGGTAACTGCGAGGAGGTTCTGGGTCGCATTCCAACCGCGAAGACACTGGGTATCGCAACCAAATACCATCCCAGTCTCCCCGATGGACCGATCCTTCAGTTGGATCGGTCGCTGGCGGCGCTGGGACGAAAATCTGTCCCCATTTATTACCTCCACATGCCGGCGAGCGAAATAATGCTCGAAGATACCCTGGCCGAGATCCATTCATGTCACTCCGCCGATAAGTTCGAGGAGTTTGGTCTGTCCAATTTTCCCGCATGGCAGGTAGTCGAGATCTGCCAGTTCTGCCAACGGGCAGGATATGTTCTCCCTACCGTTTATCAGGGTGTCTACAACGCCCTCAACCGCACCGCAGAATACGAACTTCTCCCGGTGCTGCGAAACTATGAGATCAAGTATTACACCCATGGATCACTGGCGAGCGGGTTCCTTACCGGGAAGTACAAAAAGGGAGTTGCTCCGGTGAAAGGTGTCGACCGTTTCGCGCAGAAGCGGCGAATCAAACAGTACGAAGAGCGCTATTTGAACCGCGATGAGATGTTCGCGGCTCTGGAGGCGATCGGTTCGGCAGCCAGCGCAGCCGGTATAACCACCACCTTAGAGGCTGCCGTCAGGTGGACCCAGCACCACAGTGCCGTTGATGCATCGCTCGGTGACGCAATTCTCATCGGCGTATCCCGCATCGAACAACTCGAGCCAATCATGCGCGCATCCAAAAAAGGGCCGTTACCGTCTGCGGTCGTCGAGGCGTTCGAAGTGGCCAATGACATCGTCAAGATGAAGTCGGAATACTATTTGCAATACCCCTATCCAAAGGAAGGCAGTCCTTGGCGTTTGCGACTTCAGGGGTAAACAAGTTCGTTGTGACGATCGATGTTAACCTATGGGTCATCCATTCCGGGGGAAACAAATGCGGGTAGGATTTTCTGTCATTTTTCAAAACGCTGGCGAAGCCAAATCGGATTCCCAGGTGTACGCCGAGGATCTTGCGCTTGCCCGCCAGGCGGAATCTCTCGGATTTGACTCTATCTGGAGTGTTGAGCACCATTTTACCGATTACACGTTGTGCCCCAACGTTTTCCAGTTCCTGACTTATATGGCTGCCTGCACCGAGAAAATACAACTCGGGTCCATGGTCTGCGTATTACCCTGGCACGATCCGTTGCGAGTGGCGGAGCAGGTGGCGATGCTGGATGTCATGTCGGGTGGTCGGGTTATTCTCGGCTTGGGAAGAGGCACGGGTCGAATCGAGTTTGATGGTTTTCGAGTAGCCATGCCGGAAGCGCGAACGCGATTTGCGGAATCCGCCGAAATGGTGCTTGAGGGGCTCGAGCAAGGGTGGTGTGAGTATGACGGCCAGTACATTCGACAACCCCGGGTGGATCTGCGGCCCCGGCCTGAAAAAACCTTCAAAGGGCGTACCTACGCCGCCGCCATTTCCACCGAAACCGCGGAGATCATGGCCAAGATGGGGGTTGGTTTGCTGATCATTCCGCAAAAACCCTGGCCGGTGGTGAGCAAAGAACTGGAGCAATACCGCAACACGTTTCGCGCCGCCACAGGAACGGATGCCCCTGCGCCCTATTGTGCCGGTTGGACCTTCGTGGACGAGTCGGCAGATCGAGCCGAGGAGTTGGCGCGCCGTTATATCAGCGGTTACTGGGAAACCGTGATCAAACACTACGAGTTCGATAAGGATCACTTGAAGAACACTCCCGGGTACGAATTCCATGGCGAGATGTATGACCGGTTGAATGCTCCCGGCGGCATGGAGCAGATGACGAACTTTTTTATTGACCTGCAGTTATGGGGCACGCCCGATCAGGTTTTTGAAAAGATCCTCACCATTCGAGAGAATACTCTTGCCGATGGATATATCGCGGTGTGTTCCTATGCCGGGATGCCTCACGAAGAGGCCGATCGCAACATGAAATTGTTCGCTCGCACGGTGATGCCCGAGTTACAGAAGCTTGCATCCGTCGAGACCCGGTTGCAGGCCTTGGCCTGATGCCGTCGATAGCCAGGCGCTGCCATGGTCCGTGACCAATGAAATTCGAGAATTAGCCCATGCCCCCGATCCGAGTAGACCCAGCCAGTGGTCTGAAAATCTTCAACACTCGCGCCTCGAAGCTGAGCGACAAAATTGCCGGTAAGGGTTATTCAGTCATCACGGACAAGTCGCTGAAGACGCTGCCGCCACCTCCGCCCGGGGCCGTGTTCAATGCCGAGGAACAGGCGAAGTATCGCGAGTTCAAAGAGTCGCGAAGGGGGGCCGCCGACTACATGGCCCTGGAAGGCGAATTCAGCAAATACCTTGAAGACGTGTACTCGACGGATCCGGTGCCAAGAGAGGCACTGACCGACGAGTGTGAAATTCTTGTGGTTGGCGCCGGTTTTGCCGGTCTTCTACTGTGGTACAAGTTTCGTGAAGCGGGATTTTACGACGTGCGATTTTGCGAGAAAGGCGGCGACGTTGGAGGTACATGGTACTGGAATCGATATCCGGGAATAGCCTGCGATGTCGAGTCCTATAGCTATCTCCCGTTACTCGAGGAGATGGGTTACGTCCCGAGCATGAAATTCGCATCGGGGTTCGAAATCCTGGAGTACTGCCAGCGGATGGCGGAAAAATTCGGCTTCCACGATCGCTGCCTCTTTCATACCACGGTTGACAAAACCGAGTGGGATGAATCGACCGGTCGTTGGACCGTTTTTACGGATCGTGGCGACAAAATGCGTGCAAGATTCGTCGTACTCGCCAACGGTATATTGACGACCCCCAAATTGGCAAGAATCGACGGGATGGCATCGTTCAAAGGTGATGCTTTCCATACGTCGCGGTGGGACTACAACATCGATTTGCAAGGAAAAACGGTGGGCATCATCGGCACCGGCGCGACGGCCGTCCAGGTTGTCCCGGAACTTGCCAAAATTGTGAAAAAACTTTATGTCTTTCAGCGCACTCCCTCCTCCATCGACGTGCGGGATCAGCGGGAGACCACCCGGGAGGAGATTGAAACCTGGGCCCGGGAACCCGGCTGGGCCAAAGCGAGACGAGCAAGGTTCGCGAAAATTTCAGCGGGCCGGACCGCCATGAAAGCGAATGACGATTATCTGGCAGGCAAGGTTGCAGACTTCAAGGTGCGCAAAAAACATGCGCGAGAATTGTCACAGCAGGAGTTGATCCAGAAGCAGTTGGGCACCAATTTTCGCATCATGGAGCAAATTCGCGCCCGGGTTGACGCCATCGTCGAGGATCCGGAAACTGCGGCAGCGCTGAAACCTTATTACCCCTATGGCTGCAAACGGCCTACGTTTCACGATGAGTACCTACCAGCGTTCAACCAACCTCATGTAACTCTCGTTGATACCGCGCCTCGCGGGGTAAGCGAAATAAACGAAAATGGAGTTGTGCACGAGGACAGGGAATATCCGCTGGATGTGCTGATTTACGCAACAGGGTTTCAATGGATGGCGACGTCGACATTCAACATGATCACCGGCCGTGACGGGCAATCCCTGCAACAGAAGTGGGAATCGGAAGGAACAAAAACGTTTCTCGGCCTTCACAGCAATGGCTTTCCGAATTTGTTTATCGTGTCGGGTCCCCAGGGTGGCGGTGGCAGCTTCAATTTCACCAATGCCATCGAGGAGCACGGCGACTACATTATCTGGATGCTGAAAACCATGCGAGATCGCGGTGAAGACATTGTAGATATCAGGAAAGAGCCGGAAAATGAGTATGCGGAGCACTGCCGCGTTGTCGATATGAACACCCGCCCCCTGCGGGATTGTATTTCCTATTACAATGGGCATGGAGAGGCGGAGCCAGGAAGCCTTGCCTATTACGGTGGGGGTCGATGGCACAAATACCGCGTCGCAGCGCAAAAAACACTGGACCCCTACCTGTTTGGCCCATCACTCGATAGTTTGGAAGGAGCAAAGTCGTAGGAGTTTTCTTGTCTGAAAGATCAACTTTATATTGTATTGCGTCGAACGTAGTCGTCGATCAACTCAATATTCTGCCGAACCCCGCTGCTATGAGGGTGAATCAATAAAACTGCTTCGAATACGGATTTGGCTCTGAGGTATTGGTTTTGCGCCAGGTACACCAGACCGAGTCCAGATAACGCTCCAAAGTGACGAGGTTCCAGCAGCAGGGTCTTTTCGATATCACTGGCAGATGCGGCGTACTCCCCGAATAAGTAATAGAGAGTTGCACGCTTATTCCAGCCTTCTGCAAAATCCGGAACATCTTCGATGAGTTCGTTGAATATCCGGAGAGCCTTGCGGGGATTGTTATCCATCGCGACTATGCCTTCTGCCAGGCGTTCTTGTGTTCGAATGTTGTCGTGTTGAACCCAAATTTCCCAGATTTTGTTCTCGGCGTTGTTTGCCACTTCCGGATCATCGGTTTGCTGAATGATGAGGAACAGTTTGTCCAGGCGAGAATCGTTTTGATCGGCACTGGCTGCTCCTGCTGAAAGCAGCAACAAAAGGCTGGCAGCTAGACACGTTCTGGTGATTGTCATTGTTCACCCATAATTTTTTTGCACGTGTGCGAAATTTGTTTGCATGCGTGCGCCGCGGATGTTTCAGAAACCGCCCCCGCCGCCTTTGATGTACTCCTCTTCTTCAGGGGTGTCGGCTCGCCCGAGGATCTTGTTCCGATGTGGAAATCGCCCGAATCTCTCAATCAACTCCAGGTGGTTCAGCGCGTACCTGTCCGTACCGTAACCTGCATCGTTGAGTTCTCTGGTTTTCGTCAACCCCAGTTTCTGCATTTCCAGATTTTCGGCATGCCGCAACGGCATGTAGAAGAAGGAGCGCTCCTCTATCGATAGTTTTTCGTCGAGCTTTTTCTCGATGCCATCCACAGTCAGACGGAGCGCTTTTGCATCTGCCGCGAACGCACGTGAATTGTCGCGATATATATTTCTTGAAAACTGGTCAAGAACAATGATCAGCGCTAGTTGTCCCCGTGGAGAATCGCACCAGTCATCGAGGAGGCCTTTTTTGGCTTGGCTGAGGAGATCGCCGAAGCGGTTTTCGAGTTTTCGGTCGAAGTCGGAATCCTTCGCAAACCAGTGGGAGTGGTCGATCTCTTCAAACCAGAATTGCAGAATCTCTTTGACTGTTTGTGTTTGCATGTTCTGGTAATCAGGTAGCCGGAACCAACTTGCGAATCCACCCATCACCTTTGGTGAGCAGATACAACTCACCCTCGGCATCAATTCCCAAGCGCAGGTCTGCCCGGTTGGACCCGGGGGCATAGGTGTTTTCGTAGCCAACGGCTTCCAGCAGTTCGCGTTCTTCGCCGTTGATGATGACTCGCAGTTCCTTCAGTTCGGTTGGATCACCCCCTCCCAGATCATCCACGTCGAAGTAGAACAGCCGGCCGCGAACAATGTCCGCCGCCACGTATTTGCCATACAGCGCGGCGATATTCGAGCCACGATAAACATAACCACTGCCGATCGCGTTACCCTCGTCGTGGTCGTACTGCGCCACCGGGTAGACGAACGAATCCGGCCCCGACGGTCGCGGGAACACGAAACCCGAAATCCCAACGCCGATGCCGTATCCCGTTGCGAACGTTCCTTCTCGAACTCGCCAACCATAGTTGCCGCCCGAATAACCGACGTTCACTTCCTCGACGTGGTTCTGACCGATGTCGTTGATAAACATGCGCCCATCGGTGTCGAATGAGAAATGTTGCGGATGGCGCAAACCGTATGCCCAGATTTCCGCCGCGACGCCAGTTTTGCCGACAAATGGATTGTCTTTTGGGATTGCGTATCCCTTATCGTCGTCCCCGCCCAGCGGATCAATCCGCAGAATCGCTCCGAGGGGTTCACTCAAGGTTTGACCGTAGTCATTCGGGTCGTACGCACTACCTCCGTCGCCCATACACACGTACAACATGCCATAGTCACTCGAATCCCTGGCTGCGAATGGATTGAACGCCAACGTGCCGATGTTGTGGTTCTGAGCAAACTGCCCAACCCGTAATAATTCTCGCGACGTACCCCTGAATACGTCGGCAGTGGGGTCTGCCGCGGTCCATTCACGCAGGACGCTTTTATGACTGGTGGCGTTGTCGTCGAGGTAGAGGGCGCGGCCGCTGTCGGAAGTAGCGCTGTATCCGGTGTAAAACTTCCCGTGACCGGGCGAGCCGGGTTTCCCGAAGTCCGGGTGAAATGCGAAGCCCAGCAAACCCGCTTCGTTCGGGAAAACGCCGCCTGCCAGATCAGGGGCCTGTTTGCGAAGGTCCAGGTACGTGCGCAACGGAGCGCCGGAAGAATTGGTCACATACAGAATACCGCGCAGATCGCTGACGACCAATCGACCGCTACCGTCCCGAATGGGCGACATGTACTGAATACGTGCATGAGCTTTGCTGGACCCCAGGGGTGAGTTGATACCGGCGAGAGTTGTCGGTCGTTGATGCGGGTCCATGGTTTTTGCCGCGCGTACGAAATCGACCGCTTTGACGACGATATCGCCTTTTGCGATTTTGCCGGGGATCGGGTTTTCGAGTGGTGCTGGCTCGCTGTTCTCGCTGTTAATGGCGGCAGAGACGCCGATTGGTGCATACGCGCAGCAAAGGGCTGCAAGGCAGCAAAGGGCTGCAAGGCGGAAAGGGACCGCAAGGCGTAGTGTCGCCGGAATGAGAAAACGATGCATCACTTGTGATTTTCACTCGGTGATTGGATCGATCCAATGTAGCGCAGCACACTCATTCAGCCAACCTGCTATTGCTCGATCCGGGTGATGTGATTGCTCGAGTTGAGAGTAAGGATTAGGTGAAGTGGTGGTTGTTACCGGGGGAAATAGTGGTATCGGTGAAGGCACGGCGCATCTTTTTGCCCGAGAAGGCGGTTCAACGAAGTAATGGAGTCTAGATCTTCGAAAGTTGAGGAGGACCGGACCCTTGAAAAGAGAGATCTGCGCTCGGTGTTCCACCTGCAAGCGGACGTTCAATTTGAGTTAAAAAGGACTGCTTGGTCCCCAGAGTGTGAAAAAACGCGACCCAAAAAAGTATAATTGGACATTCCCGCCGAGTGTTTTCTCATGAAGCGATTTGTCCAGGGTGAAGCGCGAACTCAGATGACTCAAACAACTGAGCCTCCGGAAATCCCGGGGCGGTTCAAACCAACTCGTCGGTTTCCCCTCAGGAAAGTACGACGATGCTGTCGATGCTTGTGCTTTATTGGGTCTTGCTCTGGACCAGACCCGGAAACCGAGTATTCATAAACCGTGGCGTCGAGGTTATGGCCGCGCGCTCATGACATTCACGTCAACGAAGATGGACGGATTGAAGGTCTTTTTTGGTTCGCTGTTTTTGTACCTGAGTTTCTGAGAACGAGTTCCCAGTGGCTTACTTCGACTCGGCTTCCTCTTCGAGAAGTCTCGCACCTTTCATAATCGAACCGAGGGCATAGTTGCCTTCGTGGCAAGCGTATTCGTAGACGCGCTCGTCGGACTTTGCCCAGA